>NZ_JBLEBI010000201.1:0-12230 GCF_047340315.1 Streptomyces sp. AF1A | reverse complement strand
GTCACGTTTCTGTTCGGCGGGCTCACCGGCGTGATGCTGGCCTCGCCGCCGCTCGACTTCGCCACGTCGGACTCCTATTTCGTGGTCGCCCACTTCCACTACGTCCTCTTCGGCACGGTCGTGTTCGCGATGTTCGCGGGCTTCCACTTCTGGTGGCCGAAGATGACCGGCAAGATGCTGGACGAGCGCCTCGGGAAAATCACCTTCTGGACGCTGTTCATCGGCTTCCACGGCACCTTCCTGGTCCAGCACTGGCTCGGTGCGAACGGGATGCAGCGCCGGATTCCCGACTACCTGGCGGTCGAGGGGCTCACCACGCTCAACACGGCGTCGACGATCTTCTCGTTCCTGCTCGGCCTGTCGATCCTGCCGTTCCTCTACAACGTGTGGAAGACGGCCAAGTACGGCAAGCCGGTCGGCGCGGACGACCCGTGGGGCTACGGCCGCTCCCTGGAGTGGGCGACCTCCTGCCCGCCGCCGCGGCACAACTTCCTCACCCTGCCGCGCATTCGGAGCGAATCCCCCGCCTTCGACCTGCATCACCCCGGGCCCCGGCCGACGGAACGGGAGTTGACCCCGCGCTGAGCGCTTTTTCCACGTGGGTCGGAAGAAAGGCAATCCCTGCTCGTCCCCGGTTCGTATAAAGCGGTAACAAGCACTCGTCGCGTCTTATGGAGAGGCACCATGCTTGCGCAGCGCATCAGGTACCAACCCGCGACTGTCACGGACTCGCAGAGGCCCCGGACCGCCGTGACGACGTCGTTCGCGGCGGACTGGGGCCTCTTGATTCTCCGGCTCACGTTCGGTCTGCTGCTGGCCGCGCACGGTGCGCAGAAGCTGTTCGGGATTCTGGGCGGCCGCGGACTGACCGCGAGCGGCAAGAGCTTCGAGGCCCTCGGCTACCACCCGGGAAAGCTCTTCGCCGCGGTCGGCGGCCTCTCCGAGTTCCTCGGGGGCCTCGGCCTGGCTGCCGGGCTGCTCACCCCGCTCGCGGCGGCGGCCGTGATCGGCGTGATGATCAACGCGATGGTGACCGTCACCGGCGCCCACGGCCTGTGGGAGGAGGACGGCGGTGTCGAGTACAACGTGTCCATCGCCGTCGTCGCGCTGGCCGTCGCCGCCATCGGCCCGGGCAGACTGGCGCTCGACCGGTTCTTCCGCTGGGGCTCGGGCGGCTGGCGCGAGGCGGCCTTCGCCCTCGGCCTGGGCGGCGTGGCGGCCGCGATCACGCTGAACCTGTGACCCGGGGGCTGCGGCATCCCCTCACCGGTCCGTCGCAGAACGCCTGGCGCACCATGACCGTGCCCCCGTCGTGGCGGCTCCCTCCGATCCGAGGGCCGGGCCCGTCGGCCGACACCGGTTGAACGGTCGCCCGTGGCGGGAACCGTCCGCAGCCCCTCGCCGCCCCAGGCGCCCGTCCGCACCGGTGGCGCGAGCCTTCGGCGTGCCGCGGCCCGCGTTGTCGCGGCCGGGCCGGTGGGCACGGCCGCAGCCCCCGGGCCCTGGACCGAGCCCGCCGGCCCGCCGGTCAGGCGTTGGTGAGCACCATACGGAAGCGCGCGGAGCCGGAGAGCATCTTGCGGTAGGCCTCGTCCGCGCTCGTCAGCGGCACGGTCTCGGTCATCGGCCGGATGCCCTGCAGCGCGCTGAACGCCATGGTGTCCTCCACGTCCTGCGCGGTGCCGGACGGGTGGCCCCTGACGACGCGGCCCGCCATGAGCAGTTGGGCCGGGTTGATTCCCATGGGCGCGCTGTCCGCTCCGATCACCACCAGTTCGCCGCGGTGGGCCAGGCCGTCCACGGTGGCGGTGATGGCCTCGGAGTTGCCGGCGGTGGCCAGGACGACCCTGGCGCCGCCGAGGGACTGCAGCGCCTCGGCGACCGGGGTGCCGGACGTGCTGTCGACGTAGTGGTGGGCGCCGAGCTGTTTGGCGAAGTCGGCCTTCTCCGCGCCGCGGGCGATCGCCACCGTCTCGAAGCCCATCGCGACCGCGTACTGCACCCCGAGGTGCCCGAGGCCGCCGAGGCCGAGCACCGCGACCAGGTCTCCGGGCCGGCCGGAGCTGCGCCGCAGCCCGTTGTACGTGGTCACGCCCGCGCAGGCCATGGGCCCCGCGTCGGTCGCCGCCAGCCCTTCGGGAATCCGGGCCAGGGCGTCGACGGGGGCGATCACCTTCTCGCCGAACCCGCCGTCGTAGGCCCATCCCGGAACCTTCAGCTTCACGCAGACGATGAAGTCGCCCTCACGGCAGGGTGTGCAGTGCCCGCAGCTGCCGCCGAACCAGCCGACGGCGACCCGGTCGCCGACCCGCCACCCACGGTCCTGCGCGCCCTCGCCGAGTTCCTCGATGCGCCCGGCGATCTCGTGCCCGGGGACCTCGGGGAACGACACGTTCGGCAGCCCGCCGCTGACGAAGAGCGCGTCGCTGTGGCAGACGCCGCACGCCTCCACGGCGATCCTCACATGCCCGGGTCCCGGTTGCGGCACGTCGCGCTCGACCAGCTCGAAGGTGCCGTTCGGCTCGGTCACCTGGGCGACTCGATAGGTGCTCATGGGTATCTCCGGAGATCGGATACGACAATCTCCTCCCCAGCACACCAGCTCCGGGCCGATCACGCGCGCCGAACCGGGGCCGTCCCGCCCGGCCCGGAACCACCGGGGCCTGGCGCCCGCGCCGGTCACCGGGCCGGGGGATGCCAGCCCGCCGGCCGCAGCATGCCCAGGAGCAGCCGCACGAGTTCGTCCACGACGTCGTCCAGCGTGGCCTCCACCCAGCCGGAGCTCCAGTCGTGCAGGAGGCCGTTGACGCTGCCGATGAAGGCCGTGGCCGCGAGGCGGTAGTCGCGCGGCGCCGCCTCCCCGCGGGCCGCGGCCGCGTCCGCCTCGGCGCGGATCAGGTCCACCCAGCGGGCCCGGCGCGCCAGCCGCTGCTCCTCCAGCCGGGGGCTGACGCCGATGATCTCCACGAAGGCGACGCGGATGCGGCGCGGGTCGGAGGTGACGTCGCGGGCGTAGGCCCGGAACAGGACGGCGACCCGCTCGGCCAGCGGCAGGCCGTCCGCCTCTGCGAGGGCCGCCAGCACCGCCTGCTCCGCCCAGCGGTTGACCTCCAGGTGGAGCGCGGCGAGCACGTCCTCCAGGGTGCAGAACTCCTCGTAGAACTGGCGTGTCGACAGGCCCGCGGCCTGGCTGAGCGCGGCGACCGTCGTGCCCCGGTAGCCGGGGGTGCCGCCGAACAACTGCAGCGCCGCGTCGAGGAACCGGCGGCGCCGCTCGGCCTGCCGCTCCTCGGCGGACCTGCCGCCGTAGCGGCCCGTCGGCGCCCTGAGCCTGCCCGCCAACCCCGTCCCCCTCCGTCACCCCACGCCGGCACCGCCGTGTCGTGCCGCCGACCCCAATCTTGTCGTGCACACATCTTGTCGAGAAGCCCAGCCCTTCCTTACTTTTCAGTAAGTTCACTGTGAATCAGCCCGTGTTCAGATTCCCCCGAGGAAGGAGAGCAGCCATGCCTGCCTCCAGAACCAGGCACCTGTGCTCCGTGGCCGCCGCCCTCGCCCTCACCGTCGCCGGGCCGGCGACCGCCGCCACGGCCGCGCCGGCCGGGTCCGACGGCCTGCGCGAGGTGCTGTTCGTGGGCAACAACTGGGACGGCACCGCCGATGTCGTGCGCTCCTCCGGCGACTTCGCGAAGATCGGCCGGATCGATGTCGTCCCCGACAAGCAGCAGCGGATGGCGGAGATCAACGCCGACCCGATCAAGTGGATCTACTTCATGTCCATCCGCAGCCAGGTCGGCGAGGGGCACGACCAGTACGTGGACGACATGTACTCGACGCCGGACGGGAGGTCGCTGGTGGTCTCCCGCCCGAGCTTCGCCGACGTCGTCTCCATCGACCTGGTCACGGACACCGTCAACTGGCGCTTCCCGGTCGCCGGTTACCGCGCCGACCACATGGCGGTCTCCCCGGACGGCACCCGCGTCGCGGTCTCGGCCTCCACCGCGAACAAGGTCCAGGTGCTGGACATCGAGACGGGGAAGGAGCTGGGCGAGTTCGACACCGGCGACAAGCCGCACGAGAACTTCTTCACCGAGGGCGGCAGGTACATCTGGAACATGTCCATCGGCGAGGTCACCACGTCCCTCGACGACCCCGCCTGGGACTGGACGAAGGGCGACCGGCACATCACCGTCGTCGACGCGACCACCTTCACACAGGTGAAGACCATCGACATGCGGAGCCGGCTGGACGCGATCGGCCTGAAGAACTTCTCCGACGCGGTGCGACCCGCCGCCTTCACGCCCGACTGGTCCAAGCTGTACTTCCAGGTGTCCTTCTTCAACGGCTTCCTGGAGTACGACGTCGCCACCGACCGGATCACCCGGGTCAAGACGCTGCCGGAGAACCCGGCCACCGACCCCGACCGCAGCACGTGGCTGCTGGACTCCCGCCACCACGGCATCTCCATGAACCCCGAGGGCACCAAGCTGTGCGTGGCCGGGACGATGGACGGCTACGCGACCGTCGTCGACCGGGCCTCCTTCGACGTGGGCCCGCTGATCACCGCGTCGACCCCGTACTGGGCGACCGTGAGCGGCGACGGCCGGGACTGTGTCATCTCCGAGGCCGGGGCCGACCGGATCACGGCCATCGACTTCGCCACCGGGCAGAAGGTGCTGTCGGTGCCGGTCGGCGACCACCCGCAGCGCGTCCGGCTGGGCCATGTGCCCGCCGACTGGACCGGTCCCCGCGGAAGGTGAACGGGGGCTGAGCGGCCGTACGGTCTCCGCGGCGCCCCACTCGCCCGGAGGCCGTACGGCTGTGGATCACACGGGGTGACGGACAGCACGGGCCTCGTCCGTCTGCCCTGAAGTCCGCCGAGTCGACCATCCGTCACCCGGCATCGCTCAATCCCCCATCCTCCGCGTCACGTTCAGCAGGTACTCCTTGCGATCGAGCGGGTTGTGGTCGGTGCGCGGCCGCTCCGGGAGCGGTCCGCGGGTGACCGGCGCGTAGTGGTCGAACGCCGTCTCCAGCTCGCCCTCGCCCCGGGTCAGCCCCGGCAGCCGCTGCTCCAGCTCGTGGACCCGGGCGGCGGGGACCGTGCCCTCCAGCAGCGCCGCCGCGCCGAGCGCGCCCGTGGTCTCCGGTACGGCGTCCAGCCGGGCCAGCACCGGCAGCACGGCGCCGAGCGTGTCCGCCGGCGCCTCCAGGCGGAAGCGGTGCATCGGCTGGTGCACCTGGGTGCCGGCCCGGCGCAGCGCCTCGAGGAGGACGAGCGGGGTCAGCCCGCGGAAGTCGTAGCCGGTGCTCGACATGCTCTTGTCGAAGCGCTGGTGGGCGTGGCTCTGGCGCGGCGAGTAGCCGCAGTGGGTCATGGTGACCGCGCAGTCGGTGACCTGCCAGCCGTGCAGTCCCTGGCCGAGCGTCTCGCGCACGGTGTCCTCGACGGCCTTGAAGAAGGCGTACGGCATCGCGCCCAGCTCCACCTCCAGGCCGAACCGCACGCCCGAGCCGGGCGGAGCCGGGTCGACGCGCAGGCCGACGGTGGCGAGGAAGGGGTTCGCGTCCTTCTTGTTGTACTCCACGGCGTGCCCGGAGCCCACGGGCCGTTCGATGCACAGGGTCGTCGTCGCGCGGAAGGTGACCGCCAGGCCGTACTCGTCGGCGAGGGTGGCCTGGATGACCTCCTTCTGCACCTCGCCGTAGAGGGAAACCGAGGTCTCCCCGCGCAGCTCGTCGTGGCGCACGGCGATGAGCGGGTCCTGTTCGGCCAGCTGGGTGAGGGCCAGGTGGAGGGAGCGCCGGCCGGCACCGGGGCCGGGCACGACGACGGTCTCCAGGGTGGGCGGCGCGAAGTGGTGCTCGTACGCCTGGTGCGGGACGCCGAGGGCATCGCCGATGCGGACACCGCCGAGCCCCCGCACCTTGACGATCCGCCCCGCACCGGCGCTGTCCCGCCGGACGTCCGTCGCCCGCTCGAAGACGCTGAGCGCGGTGACCCGCCCCTCCGGGCGGCCGCCGGTACGCACGCGCGGCGCCTCCGCTCCCTCGCCACGGCCACCCGTCCCGGGACCGCGGCCACGGCCGCCGGCACCGGCACCGGCACCGGCACCGGCACCAGAGTCTTCCTCGCGGCCGGCGGCGTCCGCGTCTCCCCTGGAGCCGTCGGCGGCACGGCCGTACGGGACACGGTCGCGGACGCGGAGGGTGCCGGAGAAGACGCGGGCGTATGCGACCTTCTCGCCCGCCGGGCCCCGCTCGATCTTGAAGACGGTGGCGGACAGCGGGTCGTGCGCGCCGCCGTCGGCCGCGGGCAGCAGCCGCTCGATGCCGTCGATCAGCTGGGGTACGCCCGCTCCGGTGATCGCGGAGCCGAAGTACACCGGGTGCACGAGGGCGCGCCGGGTCTGCCCGGCGAGGGCGGCGTGCAGGCGGCCGTCCGGGACCGCGCCGTCGAGGTAGGCGGCGAGCAGCGCGTCGTCCTGCTCGGCGAGCACCTCCAGCGCGGCCGGGCCGAGGCCGGGCACGAAGCGGGCGGCCCGGGTGCCGAGCCCGGCGGGGCCGCCCATCGGAACGAGCGGCGCCGACAGTCTGCGGGCCATCCGTTCCAGCAGGGCGGTGCCCTGCGCGCCGCGCCGGTCGATCTTGTTGACGAAGACCAGCGTGGGGATGCGCAGCCGGCGCAGGGTGCGCATCAGCACCCGCGTCTGCGCCTGTACGCCCTCCACGGCGGAGACGACCAGGACGGCGCCGTCCAGGACGCCGAGCACGCGCTCGACCTCGGCGATGAAGTCCGGGTGACCGGGGGTGTCGAGGAGGTTGACGGTCACCGAGTCGAGTGGGAACGACACGACGGCCGACTTGATGGTGATGCCGCGCCGCCGTTCCAGCGCGAGCGTGTCGGTCCGGGTGCTGCCGTCGTCGACGCTGCCGGGCTCGTCGATGACCCCGGCCGTGTGCAGCAGCCGTTCGGTCAGGCTGGTCTTACCGGCGTCGACATGGGCGAGAATTCCGAGATTGAGCAGATGCACGGGGCGTGATGTCCTTCGGCACGGGGTGGGTTCCTTCCTGGGCGGACATGCACGCAGCGCGCATCTGACGGTCCTCTCGGTGTGACGTCGGGTCCGGCACAGTGCAGCAGGGCCGGGAGGCGGCCGCAACGAAATAACGCCCCGCCGGGCATGCCGCAGCACTCGCCGCCCGCAGGGACCGGTCTTAGAGTGACCTACACCACAGAATTCAACTGGCTTCCCTCGCTGCTGCCGCATGGTCTGGAGGGCCCATGACCCGCATCAAGGTGAACGTGGACGGCACGACGTACGAGGACGACGTGGAACCTCGTCTCCTCCTGGCCCACTATCTGCGTGACCACCTCGGTCTGACCGGCACCCCGATCGGCTGCGACACCTCCAACTGCGGGGCGTGCACGGTCGACCTGGACGGAGCAACCGTGAAGAGCTGCTCCGTGCTGGCCGTCCAGGCGGACGGATGCGAGGTGACCACCGTGCAGGGCCTGGCGGAGGACGGGCAGTGGACGCCCCTGCAGCGCGCCTTCCACGAGCAGCACGGACTCCAGTGCGGCTACTGCACACCGGGCATGATCATGGCGGCCCGCGATCTGCTCCGGGAGAACCCGCACCCCACCTCCGACGAGGTGCGGCACGCCCTCGAGGGCAACCTCTGCCGCTGCACCGGCTACCAGAACATCGTCCGCGCGGTGCTCGCCGCGGCCGGGCAGCAGCACGCCTCCGGGCGCCAGGTCGGCGAGGAGATCACAGCATGACCGATCAGGCTCTCGAACCCGAGGTCGGCCGTTCCCGGCTGCGCAAGGAGGACGCCCGGCTGATCACCGGCCAGACCAACTGGACCGACAACATCCAGGTCGCCGGACTCCTGCACATGGCCATTCTGCGCAGCCCGATGGCGCACGCCCGCATCGCCCGGGTCGACGTCTCCCCCGCCCGCGAACGCCCCGGCGTGGTCGCCGTGTTCAGCGGCGCGGACCTCGCCGAAGGGCTCGGCTCGCTGCCCTGCGCCTGGCCGGTGACCGAGGACATCGTGCAGCCCGACCACCCGCCGATCGCGGTCGAGGAGGTCCGCTACGCGGGCGACCCGGTGGCGGTGGTGGTGGCCCGTGACCGGTACACCGCCGCCGACGCGCTGGAGGCGGTCGAGGTCGACTACGACCCGCTGCCCCCGGTCCTCGACCTGGAGGAGGCCCTCGCGGAGGGCGCCCCGCTGGTGCACGCCGACAAGGGCACCAACCGCTGCTACACCTGGCCGCTGGCCACCGGCGAGAGCTTCGAGGCGGTGCGGGAGCGCGCCGAGGTGACGGTCAGGCGCCGCTACCACCAGCAGCGGCTCATCCCGAACGCCATGGAGCCGCGCGCGGTCGTCGTCACCCCGCTGGCCGCCTCCGGCGAGTACACCGTGTACTCGGCGACCCAGATCCCGCACATCCTGCGGATCATGCTGGCCACGGTCACCGGGATCCCCGAGCACAAACTGCGCGTCGTCGCCCCGGACGTGGGCGGCGGCTTCGGCTCCAAGCTCCAGGTCTACGGCGAGGAGGCGCTCGCGCTCGCGGTCGCCCGCAAGCTGGGCCGGCCGGTGAAGTGGACCGAGTCCCGCTCCGAGGGCTACCTCGCCACCCACCACGGGCGCGGCATGATCCAGGACATCGAGGTCGCCGCCACCCGCGAGGGCAAGCTGCTCGGCCTGAAGGTGGACCTCATCGCCGACATGGGCGCCTACCTGATGCTGGTCACCCCGGGCATCCCGATCCTCGGCGCCTTCATGTACCCGGCGATCTACAAGATGGACGCCTACGAGTTCAACTGCACCGGGGTGTTCACCACCCGCACCCCCACCGACGCCTACCGCGGCGCCGGACGTCCGGAGGCCACGTTCGCCATCGAGCGGATCATGGACGAACTCGCCGCCGAGCTGGGCCTGGACCCGGTGGAGCTGCGGCGCCGCAACTGGATCCGGCACGAGGAGTTCCCGTACACCACGATCGCGGGGCTGACGTACGACAGCGGCAACTACGAGGCGGCGACGGACAAGGCGCTCGCCCTGTTCGGCTACGACGACCTGCGCGCCGAGCAGCACAAGCGCAACGAGCGCGGTGACCCGGTGCGCCTCGGCATCGGCGTGTCGACCTTCACGGAGATGTGCGGCCTGGCGCCGAGCCGGGTGCTGCGCGACCTGAGGTACGGCGCCGGCGGCTGGGAGGCGGCGAGCATCCGCATGCTGCCCACCGGCAAGGTCGAGGTCGTCACCGGCACCAGCCCGCACGGGCAGGGCCACGTGACCTGCTGGAGCCAGATCGCGGCCGACGTGCTCGGGGTGCCCTTCGAGGACATCGAGGTCCTGCACGGCGACACCAAGGCGTCCCCGCAGGGCATGGACACCTACGGCTCGCGGTCGCTGGCCGTCGGCGGCGAGGCCGTGCACCGGGCCGCGACGACGGTCGTCGAGAAGGCCCGTAAGGTCGCCGCGCACCTGCTGGAGGCGAGCGAGCAGGACCTGGAGTTCCGCGACGGGGTGTTCTCCGTGAAGGGCTCACCGGAGGCCCGCAAGACCATCCAGGAGATCGCCTTCGAGACGTTCACCAACCACGACCTGCCCGACGGTGTGGAGCCGTCCATCAACGCCGAGCACGTCGTCGACCCGGAGAACTTCTCCTTCCCGCACGGCACCCACCTGTGCGCGGTCGAGGTCGACACGGAGACCGGCAGGACGAAGATCCGGTCCTACGTCTGCGTCGACGACGTCGGCCGTGTCGTCAACCCGATGATCGTCGAGGGGCAGGTGCACGGCGGGCTCGCCCAGGGCATCGCGCAGGCCCTGTACGAGGAGGCCGTCTACGACGGCGAGGGCAACCTGGTCTCCGGCACCATGGCCGACTACCTCGTGCCGTCGGCCGCCGACCTGCCGGACTTCGTGACCGACCGGACCGAGACGCCCGCGAACTCCAACGCCCTCGGCGTCAAGGGCGTCGGCGAGGCGGGGACGATCGCCTCGACGCCCGCCGTCGTGAACGCCGTGGTCGACGCGCTGCGGCCGCTCGGCGTCCAGGACGTGCGGATGCCGTGCTCGCCGCACCGGGTGTGGCAGGCCGTGCAGGCGGCCCGCGCCGGCCGGGGCGGCACGGGCGCGGAGGCCGGCGGGACCGGTCCCGCCCAGTCCGGCCAGTCCGGGCAGGCCGCCCAGTCCGGTGAGATCGGCCAGTACGGCCAGTCCGGTGAGGAGGGTCCGGCATGATTCCCCCCGCGTTCGACTACACCCGCCCCCAGAGCGTGGACGAGGCGGTACGCGCCCTCGCCGACGCGGGCGAGGACGGCAAGGTGCTGGCGGGCGGGCAGAGCCTGCTGCCGCTGCTGCGCCTGCGGCTGGCCTTCCCCGAACTGGTCGTGGACGTCGGCCGCGTCCCGGAGCTGCGCGGGGTCCGCGAGGACGGCGACATGCTCGCCATCGGCGCGATGACCACGCACCACGACGTGGTCCACGACCCGCTGGTGCGCCGGCACGCCGGGCTGCTGGCCGAGGCGACCGCCACGGTGGCCGATCCCGCCGTACGCCACCGCGGCACCCTCGGCGGCTCGCTCGCGCACGCCGACCCGGCCGGTGACCTGCCCGCCGTGGCCCTGGCCCTGGACGCCGAACTGGTCGTCGCCGGACCGGGCGGCCGGCGCACCATTCCGGCGCGGGAGTTCTTCGTCGACTACCTCCAGTCGGCGCTGGCCGCGGACGAGTTGCTGGTGGAGGTGCGCATCCCGAAGACGGACGGCTGGCACTTCCACTACGAGAAGTTCCACGCGGTCGCCCAGTCCTGGGCCATCGTCGGCGTCGCCGCGCTGGTCCGGCGCGACGACGGGCACATCGCCGAGGCGCGCATCGGGCTGACCAACATGGGCTCGACACCGCTGCGGGCCACCGCGGCCGAGCAGGCACTGTCCGGTGCCGACGGACCCGAGGCCGTGGCCCGCGCCGCCGACGCGGCGGCCGAGGGCACCCAGCCGTCGCAGGACCTGGCCGCCTCGCCCGAGTACCGGGCGCACCTGGCGCGGGTGCTGACCAAGCGGGCCGTGCTGACGGCCGGCGGGATGGGGTGAGTGCCGATTCCCCGGATGGACGACCCGGAGCAGGTGGGGGCCCGCCTGGAGGAGACGGGGTACCTCGTCGACGAGGGGCTGGCCGTCACCTGCTTCCTGGCCCTCAGGCTGCACCGGCCGCTGTTCTGCGAGGGCGACGCCGGCGTGGGCAAGACCGCGCTCGCCGCCGCCCTCGCCGAGGCGCTCGGTGCGCCGCTCATCCGGCTGCAGTGCCATGAGGGCATCGACGCCGCCCAGGCGCTGTACGACTGGGACTTCCCGCGCCAGCTGCTGCACCTGAGAGCCGCCGAGGCCGCCGGGGTCACGGACGCGGACCGCCTGGAGAGCGAGCTGTACGACCGGCGCTTCCTGATCGCCCGGCCGCTGCTGCGCGCCCTGCAGACCCAGCCGTCGGTGCTGCTGGTCGACGAGATCGACCGGGCCGACGACGAGTTCGAGGCATTCCTGCTGGAGCTGCTCTCCGAGTACTCGGTCACCGTCCCCGAGCTGGGCACTCTGCGGGCCGAGGTGCCGCCGGTGGTCGTGCTGACCTCGAACCGGACCCGGGAGGTGCACGACGCGCTCAAACGGCGCTGCCTCTACCACTGGTTCGACCACCCCTCCTTCGCCCGGGAACTCGCCATCGTGCGGCGCCGGCTGCCCCGGGTGTCGGCGCGGCTGGCCGAGCAGGTCACGGCGCTGGTGCAGGCCCTGCGCGGGGCGGACCTGGTCAAGCCGCCGGGCGTGGCCGAGACGCTGGACTGGGCCGAGGCCCTCGACGCGCTGGGCGCGAGCGAGGTGGACGCGGACCTCGCGGTGGCGACGCTGGGCTCGGTGCTGAAGTACCGGGAGGACACGGACCGGGCGCGGGGGCTCGATCTCGCGGCGGTCCTCGCGGCCCGGGGCAGGTGAGCGGACGTGGACACGGCGGTCGCGGGGGTCGAGGGGGTGCCGGCCGACGCCGTGCTGCTCGGCTTCGTGCGGGCACTGCGGGCGGCGGGCGTGGACGCGAGCGCCGAGCGCGGCTACGCGTTCCTGCGCGCCGTGGCCGCCCTGCGGCCCGGTGTCCGCGCGGACGTGTACTGGGCGGGGCGGGCGACGCTGTGCGGCGGGCACGACGACCTGGAGCGG
>NZ_JBLEBI010000200.1:0-12239 GCF_047340315.1 Streptomyces sp. AF1A | reverse complement strand
CGGTCGCCGGCTCGGTCGGGGCGGTCTGCGGAGCCCGCCCGCCCGCTTCCGTGCCTGCGGCCCCGGTCCGGCGGGTCCCGGAGGCGGCGCCCGGGGGCTTGGCGCGCTGTGAGGGCCCGGCTGGGGCTCGGGGCCCGCCCGGTCTCGGTGTTCGCGGTGGGCGGGTCGCCCGGGCCGGTGTCCGCCGCGGTGTGCGTGGCCGAGCGGGGCGGTGGTGGGAAGGGGCGGGGCCCGGTCAGGGTTTTTCCCAGTGCCCTCTGACCCGTTGCTGCGCCTCCGGGGCCGCGTTCAGGTGGTCCAGGCCCAGCAGGGCCGCGCCGAGGACCGGGCTGGCGGTGACGATGCGGGGGTCGGCCTTGGGGGCGCGGGCGGTCAGGAGGTCGCGCACGGTGTCGTCGAGTTGGGGGTGGCCGGCCGTCAGGACGCTGCCGCCCAGCAGGACCGGCGTCTCCTCGTCGAGGAGGTCCAGGCGGGCGAGGGCGACCGTGGCCATCACCGTCACCTCCTCCGCGAGCCGGGCGACGATCGAGCGGGCCACGGGGTCGCCGTCGGCCGCCGTCGCGAAGAGGACCGGCGTCAGCTCGTGCCGCCGCTCGTGCGCGAGGCGCTCCAGGTGCAGGGCCTCGATGAGCGCGTACATGGACGGCAGGCCGAAGTGCGCCGGAAGGGTGCGGGACAGGGCCGTCGGCCCGCCCCTGCCGTCCTCCGCGCGGGCCGCGTGCCACAGCGCCTCCTCGGCCAGGCCCCAGCCGCCGCCCCAGTCACCGGAGATCCGGCCGACCGCCGGGAAGCGGGCGGTGCGGCCGTCGGGGCGCATGCCCACGCAGTTGATGCCGGCGCCGCAGACGACCGCGACGCCCCGGGGTTCGGCCACGCCCGCCCGGAGGATCGCGAACGTGTCGTTGCGGACCGCCACCGACGACCCCCAGCCCCGCGCGTCGAGCGCCGCGGCCAACTGCTCCTCCTCCGCCGGCAGATCGGCGTTGGCCAGGCAGGCGGAGACGTGTGTGACGGACGCCAGGCCCGCCTCGGCCAGCGCCCGGTCCACCGGCTCGGCGAGCGCGTCCAGCGCCGCGGTCACGCCCACCGCGGGCGGGCGGAAGCCGCCGCCGCGGGCCGTGGCCAGGACCGCTCCGGCGGAGCTGACCACGGCCACGTCGGTCTTGCTGTTGCCCGCGTCGATGGCGAGCACGCTCGCGGTGTCGGTCGAGGTCAGGCCCACGCGAGGTGCTCCCGGTTGTGTGCGATCAGGCGGTCGGTGAGGGCGTCGGCGTACGCGTACTGGCCGATCAGCGGATGGGCGAGCAGGGCGCGGAACACCCGGTCCCGGCCGCCGCGCAGCGCCGCCTCCAGGGCCAGCTCCTCGTACGCCGTCACGTTCGCGATCAGGCCCGCGAAGAGCGGGTCCGGCTCCGGCACCGGCAGCGGCGTGGGACCCGCCGGTCCGACCGCCGCCTGCACCTCGATCACCGCGTCGTCCGGGAGGAAGGGCAGCGTGCCCCTGTTGAGCGTGTTCACCACCTGGTACGGGCTGCCCCTGCCGCTGAGCAGCGCCGCGGCCAGGTCCACGGCGGCCTCCGAGTAGTAGGCGCCGCCCCGCTTGGCGAGCAGCGCCGGCTTCTCGTCCAGCGCCGGGTCGCCGTACATCGTCAGCAACTCCCGTTCCATGGCGGCGACCTCGGCCGCCCGGGACGGCTTGGTGCCCAGCTCGCGGACGACCTCGTCGTGCGCGTAGTAGTAGCGCAGGTAGTAGGACGGGATGACGCCCAGGCGGTCGAGGAGGGCCCGCGGGACGCGGAGGTCGTCGGCGATGGCCTCGCCGTGCTCGGCGAGGAGCTTCGGCAGCACGTCCTCGCCCTCCGGGCCGCCGAGCCGTACGCCCGTCTCCCAGGTGAGGTGGTTGAGGCCCACGTGCGCGAGGTGGACGTCCGCCGGGGTCACCCCGAGCAGGCCCGCGAACTTCCGCTGGAAGCCGATCGCCACGTTGCACAGCCCGACCGCCCGGTGCCCGGCCTGCAGCAGCGCGCGCGTGACGATGCCGACCGGGTTGGTGAAGTCGATGATCCACGCGCGCGGGCTGGCGCGGCGGACCCGTTCGGCGATGTCCAGGACCACCGGGACGGTGCGCAGCGCCTTGGCCAGGCCGCCCGCCCCGGTGGTCTCCTGGCCGATGCAGCCGCACTCCAGCGGCCACGTCTCGTCCTGCTGCCGGGCCGCCTGGCCGCCCACGCGCAGTTGCAGCAGCACGGCGTCGGCGCCGTCGACGCCGGCGTCCAGGTCGGCGGTGGTGACGACGCGGCCGTCGTGCCCCTGCTTGGCGAAGATCCGCCGGGCCAGGCCGCCGACCGGCTCCAGGCGGTCCGCGGCCGGGTCCACCAGGACCAGCTCCTCGATGGGCAGGACGTCCCTCAGGCGCGCGAAGCCGTCGACGAGTTCGGGGGTGTAGGTCGAGCCTCCGCCGACCACGGTGAGTTTCACGGGAGGATCCCTCGCTTCCTGGTGCCGGGGGCGGTGATCAGAGGCCGGGGGTCCGGGGGCCGTCCGGCGGGAGCGCACATCATGAACGGTCTAACCCTTCACTCCGGTGAGCGTGACGCCCTCGACGAACGCCTTCTGGGCGAAGAAGAACACGAGGATCACGGGGGCCATGACCAGCACGGTCGCGGCCATGGTGAGGTTCCAGTCGGTGTGGTGGGCGCCCTTGAAGGACTCCAGGCCGTAGGAGAGGGTCCAGGCGCCCGGGTTCTCGGACGCGTAGATCTGCGGGCCGAAGTAGTCGTTCCAGGCGTAGAAGAACTGGAAGAGGGCCACGGCCGCGATCCCCGGCTTCGCCATGGGCAGCACGACCTTCAGCAGGGTGCGCAGGTCCCCGCAGCCGTCCACCCTCGCCGCGTCCAGGTACTCGTTCGGGATGGTCATCAGGAACTGGCGCAGCAGGAAGATGGAGAACGCGTCGCCGAACGCCATCGGGATGATCAGCGGCCACAGCGTGCCGGACAGGTCCAACTGCTTCGCCCAGAAGAGGTACATCGGGATGATGACCACCTGAGGGGGCAGCATCATCATCGAGATCACCAGCATGAGGGACAGGTTCCGGCCCGGGAAGCGGAACTTCGCGAGCGCGTACGCCACCGGGATGGACGACACCACGGTCAGCACCGTGCCGAGGCCGGCGTAGAGGAGCGTGTTCCGCCACCAGGTCAGGAAGCCGGGCGTGTCGAAGACCCTGCGGTAGTTGCCCCACTCCCAGGTGTGCGGGATCAGGTCCCGGCTCAGCGCCTGGGTGTCGCTCATCAGCGAGGTCAGGAGCACGAACACGAACGGCAGCGCGAAGAAGAGCGCGGCGGCGACGCCGAGGGAGTGCACCGCGATCCAGTGCAGCAGGGCGCGGCGCCGGGCCGTGCGCTCCGCCCCGGAGACGATCGGGGGCGCCGGCTTGACCGGCTGGTCCAGTACCTGGGTCATGGTCAGTCACCTGCCTGGATCAGGCCGCCCCGGCGCCGCATCAGCAGTGCGGTGAACGCCATCGACAGGGCGAAGAGCACGAGGGCGACGACGCAGGCCGAGCCGTAGTCGAAGCGCTGGAAGCCGAGGTTGTAGACGAGCTGGGGGAGGGTGAGCGTGGACTTGTCCGGGTAGCCGGGCTCGAACTGGGTGCCCGCGCCCTGGATCACCCCGGAGGCGACCTTCCCCGCGATCAGCGGCTGCGTGTAGTACTGCATGGTCTGGATCACGCCGGTGACGACGGCGAACATCACGATCGGGGAGATGTTCGGCAGCGTCACGTACCGGAACCGCTGCCACGCGGAGGCGCCGTCCAGCTCCGCCGCCTCGTACTGCTCCGTCGGCACGTCGAGCAGCGCCGCCATGAAGATGACCATCAGGTCGCCGACGCCCCACAGCGCCAGCAGGGTCAGGGCCGGCTTGGACCACGAGGGGTCGTTGAACCAGCCCGGGGCCGGGACGCCGATCTTCTCCAGGATCGAGTTGACCGGGCCGGTGCCGGGGTTGAGCAGGAAGGCGAAGGCCATGGTCGCCGCGACCGGCGGGGCGAGGTACGGCAGGTAGAACAGGGTGCGGAAGACGCCGGTGCCCGTCCTGATCCTGGTGATGAGCAGGCCGACGCCGAGCCCGAACACCACCCGCAGGGCCACCGTCACCACCACCAGCCACAGCGTGTTGCGCAGGGCGGGCCAGAACAGCGGGTAGTGCTCGAAGACGTACGTCCAGTTCTTCCCCCCGCTCCACGACGGCGGCCGGAAGCCGTCGTAGTGCATGAAGGAGAAGTAGACCGTGGAGATCAGCGGGTAGGCGAAGAAGACCGCGAACCCGATCAGCCACGGCGACATGAAGGCGACCGTGCGCAGCGCCGCCCGGCGGCGCTTCGACGACAGGGTGACCGCGCTCATGGTCACTTCGCCTGTGCGATGTCCGTGTCGATCTGCGCGGCGGTCTTCTTCAGACCGGCTTTCAGATCGGTGACCTTGCCGCTCTCGTAGTCGTAGCCGAACTGCTGGATCGTCACCAGGTACTGGCCGCCGTTGACGGAGGCCGGTGTGGTGGTGGAGTCCGGGTCGGCGGCGATGTCGAGGAAGGTCTTGAACCGCGGGTCGTAGTTCAGCTTCGGGGACTTCAGCGCGGCCAGCGTGGAGGGCACGTTGTGGATGTCGTTGGCGAAGCCGACCACGGCGTCGGTGTCCGTGGTGATGTACTTGACGAACTCCCAGGCCGCGTTCTGCTTGCGGCTGGTGGCGGCGATGCCCGCGATGGTGCCGGTGATGTAGCCCTTGCCGTACTGGGCGGCCTGGTCGTCCGGCACGGGCAGCGGGGCGACGCCGATGTCGAACTTCGGCTTGGCCGCGAGGGCCATGCCGAGCCGCCACTCGCCGTCGAGCTGCATGGCGACCTGGCCCGTGTGGAAGGGGTGCTTGGGGCCCCACTCGTCGCCGAGGGTGGCCCGGAACCTCTCCAGCTTCTGGAATCCGCCGAGTTCGTCCACGAGCCGCTTCTGCAGCGCGAACCCCTGCTCGAACGCGGGGTCCTCGGCGACGTTCGACTTGCCGCTCTTGTCGAAGTACGTCGGCGAGAACTGGGCGAAGTAGTGCTCGGTGGTGGACTCCCAGCCGTGGTAGTCCGGCATGAAGCCGAGCTGCCGGTAGGAGCCGCCGGCGGGGATCGTCAGCTTCTTGGCGTCGGCCTCGAACTCCGACCAGGTCTTCGGGGGGTTCGCGATGCCCGCCTTCCGGAACGCCGTCTTGTTGTAGTACAGCCCGTACGCGTCCCCGAGCAGCGGCACCGTGCAGCGGTTGCCGTCGAACTGGGTGTACTCGTTCATCGCCTTCGGGAACGTCTTCTCCGGGTCGACGTCCGCCTTCCGGAAGAAGGGGTTGAGGTTCACCAGCGCGCCCGAGGAGCAGAACTTGCCCACGTTGTTGGTGGTGAAGGAGGAGATCACGTCGGGCGCCTTGGCGCCGCCCGACCGCAGCGCCTGGTTGATCTTGTCGTCGGTCATGTTGCCGACGACGTTCACGTGGATGGTGGGGTGCGTCTTCTCGAAGCCGGCGACCAGGGCGTTGACCGCCTTGACCTCGTTCGGCGCGCTCCAGGCGTGCCAGAAGTTGATCGTGGTGTCCTTCGAGGGGTCGTCCGTGGCACCGGAGCCGGACTGGCCGGTGCAGGCCGTGGTGAGCAGGGCCAGCGACGCGGCCACGGCAAAAGCCGCTTTTCGGACAGCGAAAGGTATGGCTTCGGGCATGGCGGTGTCTCCCAGGGACGGGGGTCGGGACAGAGAGGGGGCGCTCAGCGCGAGGTGTCGAAGACCTCGTCGCGGGTGGTGGCGAGCGCGGACTCCAACGCGCCGCGCAGGACGGGGTGTTCACGGACGTCGCCGACGACGAGCCGGGGGCGGGCCGCCGCCAGCTCCTCCAGTTCGGCCTGGACGAGGGCGCGCAGCACCTCGCCGCCGGCCGTCAGGGCGGAACCGCTGAGGACGACGAGTTCGGGGTCGAGGACGGAGACGAGCGAGGCCAGACCGGTGGCCAGCCGGGTCGCGTAGGTCCGCAGCAGCTCCCGGTGCGGGCCGCTCGCGTGGTCGGCGGCCCGGGCCACGAGCGCGGCGGCCGCCTCGGCGTAGGGGCCGGACGGCACGTCTTCGACGCCGAGTTCGCGGGCCAGCTTCGGCAGCGCCTGGGAGCCGGCCAGCTCCTGGTAGCCGCCGCTGTTGGCCCGGGTCACCTGGCGCACCAGGGGCGTGCCCGGCACCGGCAGGAAGCCGACCTCGCCGGCGCCCCCGGTCCAGCCGCGGTGCAGCCGGCCGCCGAGGACGAGCGCGGCGCCGAGCCCTTCCTGGTTCCACAGGAGTACGAAGTCCTCGTGGCCCCGGGCGGCCCCGAGCCGCTGTTCGGCGAGGGCGACGAGGTTGACGTCGTTCTCGTACTCGACCGGCATCGGCAGCGCCGCCGCGAGGTCGTCGAGCAGCGCGGGGGAGTGCCAGCCGGGCAGGTGGGAGGCGTAGCGCAGCCGCCCGGTGTTCGGGTCGAAGGCGCCGGGGGTGCCGATGACCAGCCGGTGCACGTCGCCGCGGGCCAGGCCGGCCGCCTTCACGGCGCCGTCGAGGGCGTCGGTGACCTGCCGGACCACCGGTTGCGCGGGCCGGCGTCCCGGGGTGGGCAGCTCGAACTCGCCGACCGTGCGGCCGGTGACGTCGGCGACGGCGGCGCGGATGCGGTGGGGGGTGACGTCGAGCCCGGCGGCGTAGGCGGCACCGGGGTTGACCGCGTACAGCTGGGCGTTGGGCCCCGGGCGCCCCTCGCTGGTGCCGGTGACCCGGACGAGCCCGGCCGCCTCCAGGCGGGCCAGCAGCTGGGAGGCGGTGGGCTTGGACAGGCCGGTGAGCTTGCCGATCCGGGTGCGCGAGAGCGCCCCGTGCTCCAGGAGCAGGTCCAGGGCGGCGCGGTCGTTCATGGCGCGCAGGACGCGCGGGGTGCCCGGCGTGCCGGCGGTTCCAGCCATGGGGTCGACACCTGCCTTTCCAGCCGCTCAGCCTTTCAGTGACCTGGCCATGACGTCCAGTCTTGATCACTGCCCGCCGGAGATCACTGTTAGGAAACTTTCCTATTGGGGTGGGAGGAACGTAAGCCCAGGGCGAAGGGGGCGTCAATACACAACGGCCCCGAGGAAACGGAGTCGTTACCTCGGGGCGGGGTGCGGGGTTCAGTTCAGTGTGCTGAAGCCGTTCCCTACTTCCCGGGCGGCGTCGCTCGTTGCGAAGCGATCGGTGCCGTTGCCGCCGCCTGCGGCGAGTCCGTGTCGGCGAACGTCGACGGAGGCGCCACCGCGGCGGCGGGGTCGGGGGCGTCCTCGGCGTCCTCCACGGAGGTCGCGCCGCCCACGATGCGGATGCTCGCCCGGTCGAAGGCCCGCTTGATGCGCCAGCGGAGTTCGCGCTCCACCGTGCGCGCCTTGCCCGGCATCGTCTTCGCCGACACCCGCACCACCATGGAGTCGATGAGGACGGAGTCCAGGCCGAGGACCTCGACCGGGCCCCACAGCATCTCGTTCCAGGGCTCTTCCTTGGACAGGTGCTCGGCGACGTCGTCGAGCGTGGCCTTGACCCGGTCCAGGTCCTCGGACGCCTTCACGGTGACATCCACGCCGGCCGTCGCCCAGCCCTGGGAGAGGTTGCCGATCCGCTTGACCTCGCCGTTGCGGACGTACCAGATCTCGCCGTCCGAGCCGCGCAGCTTGGTCACCCGCAGCCCGACCTCGATCACCTCGCCCGAGGCCACGCCCGCGTCGATCACGTCACCGACGCCGTACTGGTCCTCCAGGATCATGAACACGCCGGACAGGAAGTCCGTGACCAGGTTCCGGGCGCCGAAACCGATCGCCACGCCCGCCACACCGGCCGACGCCAGCAGCGGCGCCAGATTGATCTTGAAGGTGCCCAGCACCATCAGCGCGGCCGTGCCGAGGATCAGGAAGCTCGCCACCGAGCGCAGCACCGAGCCGATCGCCGCCGACCGCTGCCGGCGCCGCTCGGCGTTGACCAGCAGACCGCCCAGCGAGCCGCCGTCCGAGGCCTGCGGGGAGCGGCCCATCCGGTCGATCAGCTTGGTGATCGCCCGCCGCACCACCGCTCTCAGCGCGACCGCGATCACCAGGATCAGCAGGATCTGCAGACCCATCGCGAGCCACGTCGACCAGTTGCGCTCGACCCAGCTCGCCGCGTGCGTCGCACTCTGCTGGGCGTCCTGGAGCGTGGGAACGGGCGGCGGTGTCGACCCGGAGGGGGACGGGGACGGCGATGCGCCGACGGCCAGAAGGACGGCGGGCAAGGACGACACGGCAGGTACCTCCATGGTGCTGCGCGAGTCCGCACCGGCGGGGCGGTCAAGGTCTTCGGGACGGGGTCCTCGAGGTCCCTCAGGGGGTTTCGGGGTCCTTCAAGGCCCTTCAAGGCCGCTCGAAATCCCTCAAGGTCCCTCGGGGTCACGGAAAGGTCACCGGACGGACAGGACCACCACACTAACGGGGCATTGTGTGTGCCCTGTGCGGATCCGCCGAGGAGAGCCGCAGGAGAGACACGGCTCACCCCGGCTTGAACAGGCCATGATCCGGGGGATGAATCAGGGTGTGGTCGAAAACACTCCCAGCCCGTTACCGGGACATGGTGGCGCGTCCACCAGGCATGAGGGGAGACTGGCTGCAGATCGTCCCGGCGCGAGCCACGCGCCGCCGACGCCCAAGGAGGCACCCGTGCCGCATGTCCTGGTCCTCAACGCGTCGTACGAGCCACTCGGCGTCGTACCGCTCCGCCGCGCGCTCGTCCTCGTCCTCGAGAACAAGGCTGTCTGCCTCGAGGAGTCCGGCGCCTTTCTGCACAGCGCAACCGTCACAGTCCCCGCACCCAGCGTGGTCCGGCTCAAGCGTTTCGTCCGGGTTCCCTATCGGGGACCCGTTCCTCTTACCCGGCGCGCGCTCTTCGCGCGGGACGGGGGCCGGTGCATGTACTGCGGTGGCGTCGCAACCAGCGTCGACCACGTCATCCCGCGCAGCCGCGGGGGCAAGCACGTCTGGGACAACGTGGTGGCCTCCTGCCGCCGCTGCAACCACGTCAAGGCCGACCGCCACCTCGTCGAGCTGGGCTGGCGGCTGCGCCACAAGCCCGCCCCGCCCACCGGGCTGGCCTGGCGCATCATCGGCACCGGCCATAGGGACCCGCGCTGGCTGCCCTACTTGCAGCCGTACGGCGCGGACGACGCCCTGGCCCGGATCGACGGCATCTCCGCCTGACGATCCGGGCCTTCGCACACCCGGGAAGCACCCCCGTGGCTCCCCGGGCGCATCCCCGCGGCCGGGGTCAGCCGCGGGGTCCCTCGGCGCGCCCACCGCGCGCCACGTACACGGCACTGCCCAGCGCGCACACGGTCAGCGCCGCCGCCCACGCACCGGCCTGCGCGACCGGCTGCATCGGCCACGCCCACACCGTGGCCGCGCGCCCGTGCGCATGCCCGCCGCCCAGATAGACGGCGGAGACGTAGGCGAAGGCGGGCAGCCAGCTCAGCCGGGCGCCCAGCACCGCGGCCGCCGCCGCGGTCATCCCCGTACAGCCCAGCACGTTGCGGACCACGGCGGGGGCCCCGAAGGTCTGGGCGTGCCCGAGCACCGCCGGTGCGAGCAGGGCGGCCGCGAGCGCGGTGAGCGCGGCCAGGTGCGCCAGCCGCCGTGGCCACCAGGGGCGTACGGCCGTGCGGTCCAGCGTGTCCGACGCCGAGTGCAGGCTGGTGCCGATCACGGCCGCTGCCAGCAGCGGGGCCAGGGCGACGATCGGCACCCTGCGCTCCGGGTCGAGGTAGGCGTCCAGGCGGCCGGCGGCCCACACCGCGAAGGCGGCGGTCCCGGCCAGCGCGGCGAGCGCGAAGGGCAGGGCGCGGGAGCGGGCGTAGAGGACGAGGCCGTTCACAGCGACGGCACCCCCCGGACGTCGCAGCCGCCCGCCGTCGCGAAGTACGCCGACAGCCACGCCCGGCGCTCCCGCGCGCCCATCGACGCCAGGTGCGCCCGGGCGGCCACCCGCCGGCGCAGCGCGGCGCGCCTCGCCGCGGAGCCGTGCGCGTCCAGGTCGTCGAAGTACGACTCGCCGGGACTGGGGGCCAGGTAGTGCTCGACCAGCTCGTCCAGCTCCAGCACGCGCGGGTCCTCGCACTGCTCCGGCCGCCGCTCCAGCGCGGCGGCGGCCTCCCACGCGTACTGCTGTGGATCCGTCAGCCGCCCCCGTACGACCGACCAGCCGACCGGCGTCAGCATCGGCAGCCGCACCTCGTCGCGGTGGTGGGGGTCCGGGCGGTCCGCCCAGCGCGCCGGTACGTTGCGCACCCCCTCCAGCTTGCCGGTGATCCCCGACAGTGCCGTCTTGACCTGCGGCAGCAGCTTCGCGTACCGGGCGTTCACACAGACCGCCGGTGTGGTGGACGTGTCGCACACCTGCCGGCGGGCGAGCGGGTCGGTGTGCCACAGGCCGTCCCCGGTCTGCACCAGCAGGGTGCCCGCGGCCACGGCGGCCGCCAGCGGCAGCACGGCCGCCACCCGGTGCCGGGCCGCGTACGCCAGCACGGCGGCCAGCGCCAGCCCGCCCGTCCAGCACGCCATCGCCCACGTCTGCCACCACACCGGCAGCACGTCGCCGTCGGCCAGGAGGGTCGGGTTCAGGTAGCGGCCCGCTCCCGACCTCCCGGCCGTCAGGATGCCGAGCCCCACGTAGCCCGCCGTGGCCAGCAGCGGGGCGGCCAGCCGCGAGGGCGCCGCCCGGCCGACCACATGACCGGCGAGCGCCGCCGCCGCCACGGCCACCGTGTCCCCGGGCAGCTGCCCGGGATGCGGCCGGTCGCCCGTGGCGTACGGCCACGTGGACAGCAGGGCCAGGCCCGCCGCGGCCAGATATCCGGCGGCCGTCCAGAGCGCGAGGGGCAGGGCCGGGGCCAGGAAGCGGGCGAGGGGCGCCCGTACGACCGTCCCCCACAGCTCCTCCGTGCGCCGCCGCCGCTCCCGCCCGCCCTGCCAGCAGCCCGCGGCGGCCGCCAGCGGCATGGTGATCAGCAGGGCGGTGTGCACGGTGGCCGCGGTCGCGATCCAGTCGCCCTGCCAGCGGTCGGCGGTGCCGGCCAGCACGACACCGAGCATGAGGACGACGGCGGCGCCGGACCAGGGGGCGAAACCGCGCAGGACCTCGGCGCGCAGCGGGTGCGGTGTGCGGGAGGGGGTGGCGCGGGCGGTGTCTGTGGTGCCTCTGGTGTCCATGGTGATGCCCCTGGCGCCTGTGGTGCCCGTGGTGGTGTTTGTGGTTCCCGTGGTGTCCGTGGTCGTGGTGGTGCGCGGGGTACGCGGGGTGGTCATCGCGCTCCCTCCCGGGCCGCGCCCGCGCGATGGGCCCGCAGCACGCCGGTGTAGCCGCGCTCGATCGGATGGTCGCCGGGGCCGTCGGAGCCCTCGCCGAGCAGGGTGAGCGCCTGTGGCGTGCCCCGGTAGGCGATCCGGCCGCCGTCCAGCAGGGTCACTTCCGTGCAGGCGGCAGCCACGTCCTCCACCAGATGCGTGGAGACCACGACGGTCGCCGTGCGGCCCAACTCGCGCAGCAGGTCGCGGAACTCCACCCGCTGCTCGGGGTCGAGCCCGGCGGTCGGCTCGTCCAGGAGCAGCAGGTCCGGTTCGTTGACGACGGCCTGCGCGATGCCGACGCGCCGGACCATGCCGCTGGACAGCGTCCTGACCTTGACGTCGATGCGGTCCGCGAGGCCCACCCGGGCCACGGCCCGCTCCACGGCGGCCGGCACCTGCTCGGCAGGCACCTCCTTCAGCCAGGCCACGTACGCCACGAACTCCCGCACGGTGAACCCCGGGTAGTAGCCGAACTCCTGCGGCAGATAGCCCAGCCGGCGCCGCACCGCCGACCGGGCGCGGTGGTCCGCGGTGTCCCGGCCGAGCAGTTCCACCCGCCCGCCGTCCGGCCGGGCGACCGTGGCCAGCACCCGGATCAGCGAGGTCTTCCCGGCCCCGTTCGGACCGAGCAGCCCGTGCACACCGGTGCCGAGATCCAGATCGACGGAGTCGAGGGCGAGCGTTCTGCGATGCCGGACCCGCAGGCCGGTCACGCGGATGGAAGTCAAGGTTTTTCTCCAGTGCCTGGGGTTGGCGGAAGGGGCGGGGCGGCGGTCGGTGGCCGTCCTGTGACGGTTCCGGTG
>NZ_JBLEBI010000020.1:0-68932 GCF_047340315.1 Streptomyces sp. AF1A | reverse complement strand
CGTCGGGTACACGCCCCGCGGGGCCTTCACGGAGCACAGCTCGACGACGTGGCTGACGATCTCGATGCCGGCCGTCTCCTTCAGGTAGGAGCGGGCGACGGCGCCGAGGGCGACGCGGGCGGCGGTCTCGCGGGCGGAGGCGCGCTCCAGGATCGGGCGGGCCTCCTCGAAACCATACTTCTGCATGCCCGCCAGGTCGGCGTGGCCGGGGCGCGGACGGGTCAGCGGCGCGTTACGGGCCAGGCCACCGAGGATCTCGGCGTCGACCGGGTCGGCCGCCATGACCTGCTCCCACTTGGGCCACTCGGTGTTGCCCACCATGACCGCGACCGGGGAGCCCAGAGTCAGCCCGTGCCGGACGCCGCCGAGGAAGGTGACCTCGTCCCGCTCGAACTTCATGCGCGCACCACGTCCGTAGCCGAGCCGCCGCCGCGCCAGGTGGTCCGCCACCATGGCCGTGGTGATCGACACGCCGGCCGGGAGGCCCTCCAGCGTCGCGACGAGTGCGGGACCGTGGGACTCCCCCGCGGTCAGCCAACGCAGCCTGCTCAACGATGCTCCTCGGTCGACTTGTTTGCCTTGACGGGCAGTTCGTACCAGGGCAACAAGCGTCGCAACTCGTCGTGGAACCGCGGGAACGTCTTTGCGACGCAGTGCGGGTCGTCCAGGGTGAACGTGTGCGGCCTGGTAAGGCCAAGCACCGAGAAGGCCATGGCAATGCGGTGGTCGCGATGGCAGGCGATGCGCACGGGCTGGGGTCTGCCGGGGTACACGGTGATGCCGATCGCCGTGCCGGGTGTGGTGACTGTGATCACGAGAACACCTCCGGGGCGCGGGGCGGTGGGGGCAGGCGCAGTCCGCGATGGATGTCCATGGCCGCAGACGACTGGTTGAGCGTGATGTAGTGCAGTCCAGGGGCGCCCTCATCGAGCAGGCGCTGGGCGAGTCGGGTGGCATGGTCGACGCCGATGCGGTGGGACTCGCCGGGGTCGTACTGCGCGCTCTGCAGGCGCAGTGCGAGGTCGTCGGGGAACGTGGCGTTGCTGAGGCGGGCGAAGCGGGCGATCTGTTCGTGGCGGGTGGCGGGCATGATGCCCGGGATGACCGGGGTGTCGCACCCGGCGGCGGACAGCCGGTCGCGCAGCCGGAGGTAGTCCTCGGCACGGAAGAACATCTGGGTGATGGCGTAGTCGGCGCCGGCCCGGCACTTGGCCACGAAGTGGCGTATGTCGGTGTCCCAGTCGGGTGAGCGCGGGTGGCGTTCCGGGAAGGCGGCGACTCCGATGGTGAAGGTCCCGCACTGGCGGATGAGTTCGACGAGTTCGGCGGCGTACCGCAGGCCGGATGGCTCCGGGATCCACTGACCCTGCGGATCTCCGGGCGGGTCTCCGCGCAGGGCGAGGACGTCGCGGATGCCGGCGTCGGCGTAGCGGCCGATGATCGCGCGCAGTTCAGCCGTCGAGTGGCCGATCGCGGTGAGGTGGGCCACCGGGCGCAGTGTGGTGTCCTCGGCGATCTGCCGGGTGAGCGCGGTGGTGAGTTCGCGGGTGGTGCCGCCGGCTCCGTAGGTCACCGACACGAAGGAAGGATTGAGGGCCTCCACGCGGCGCAGAGCGTTCCACAGGGTGCGCTGCCCTGTGCCCGTCCTGGGTGGGAAGAACTCGAAGGAGTACGAGCGATGCCCCGCTGCGATCAGTTCGGCAGGGCCTTGACGGTGTTGCTCGGTCACCAGGGTGGAGACGGTCATGCGCTCTCACCTCCTGAGGGGGAATGCAGCCCGTACGCCGCAGTCGTCAGGTCGCGCAGCCGGGCGAGGTCGGCGGTGTAGGTCTGGGTGCCGACGCAGGACAGGACTCGGGCAGCCAGTGCCGAGCCCGACTGCGCGCACCGCGTGGTGTCCTCGCCCGAGGCCAAGGCCGCCAGGTATCCGGCGCGGAAGGCGTCGCCGACGCCTGTCGGGTCGACCAGCTCAGCGCTCGGCACGGCGGGGATGTCCAGCGCGGGGTCATCGGCGTGTTCGATGCGGCTGCCCTTCTCGCCGAGGGTCGTGACCCATGTGCCGACGCGGCGCAGGACATCCGCACGGCTCCAGCCCGTCTTGGCCAGCAGCAGTGCCTGTTCGTACTCGTTGGTGAACAAATGGTCCGCACCGTCGATGAGTTCGCGGATCATGGCACCGTCAAGCCGGGCCAGCTGCTGCGCGGGGTCGGCGGCGAAGCGGATGCCGTGGGCGCGGCAGGCGCGTGTGTGGCGGAGCATCGCGTCCGGGTCGTCGGCACCGATGAGGACGAGGTCGGCGCCTCCGCTTCGGTGCAGGACCTCGACGAGCTCGATGCCGGCGGCCTCGGTCATTGCTCCCGGGTAGAAGGAGGCGATCTGGTTACCGTCCGGGTCGGTCGTGCACAGGAAGCGGGCGGTGTGGCGGGTGCGCGAGACGTGGACGCCGGAGATGTCCACACCGAGCGCGGACAGCCGCTGCCCGTAGGGCCCGAAGTCCGCACCCACGGCCCCCACCAGCAGGGGCCGGTGCCCCAGTCGTGCCAAGCCGTACGCGATGTTGGCGGCCACCCCGCCGTCCCGGATCTCCAGCGTGTCGACGAGGAACGACAGCGAGACGTGGTCGAGGCGGTCGGCCAGCAGTTGGTCGGCGATGCGGCCGGGGAACGTCATCAGGTGGTCGGTGGCGATGGAGCCGGAGATGGCGATCCGCATGTCAGGCCCCGGCCGCCTCGCGCAGGGCGTCGACCCGGTCGGTGCGCTCCCAGCTGAAGTCGGGCAGCTCGCGGCCGAAGTGACCGTACGCGGCCGTCTGGGCGTAGATCGGGCGGAGCAGGTTCAGATCGCGGATGATCGCGGTTGGGCGCAGGTCGAAGACCTGCCGGACGGCGTGTTCGATCGCCGTGCACGGGACGGTGGCGGTGCCGAAGGTCTCGACGAACAGGCCGACAGGCTCGGCCCTGCCGATCGCGTACGCGACCTGGACCTCGCAGCGGCGGGCGAGGCCGGCGGCGACGACGTTCTTGGCGACCCACCGCATCGCGTAAGCGGCCGAGCGGTCGACCTTGGATGGGTCCTTGCCGGAGAACGCGCCGCCGCCGTGCCGGGCCATGCCGCCGTAGGTGTCGATGATGATCTTGCGGCCGGTCAGACCCGCGTCGCCCATCGGGCCGCCGACTTCAAAGCGGCCGGTCGGGTTGACCAGCAGGCGGTAGTCCTCGGTGTCCAGTTTGATGCCGTCGTCGGCCATCTGGGCCAGTTCGTGCTCGACCACGTGAGCGCGGATGTCGGGAGTGAGCAGAGCGTCGAGGTCGACGTCCGCGGCGTGCTGTGCGGAGACGACGACCGTGTCCAGGCGGGCCGCGCGGCTGCCCAGGTACTCGATGGTGACCTGGGTCTTGCCGTCGGGGCGGAGATAGGGGGCGATGCCCTGCTTGCGGATCTGGGCGAGCCGGCAGGCGAGCCGGTGGGCCGACTGGATGGGCAGCGGCATCAGTTCGGGGGCTTCGTCGCAGGCGTACCCGAACATCAGGCCCTGGTCACCCGCGCCGCCGGTGTCGACCCCCTGGGCGATGTCCGGGGACTGCGCGCCGATCGAGACGGACACCCCGCACGACCGCCCGTCGAACCCCTTCTGGGAGGTGTCGTAGCCGATCTCGAGGACCGCTTCCCTGACCAGTGCGGGGATGTCCGCGTACGCGGTGGTGGTCACCTCGCCGGCGACGTGTACCTGCCCGGTGGTGATCAGGGTCTCCACGGCGACCCGCGAGCGGGGATCGTCCCCGAGCAGGGCGTCGAGGACGGTGTCGCTGATCCGGTCGGCGATCTTGTCCGGGTGTCCCTCGGTCACGGATTCCGAGGTGAACAGGCGGCGGGACATGGCTCTCCCTGGGGTCGCAGCGGCTGCTGACTGATGAAGCTTCCGAAGACGTCGTACGGCGGGGGTGCGGGTGTCGGGCCGGAGAGCTCCCCGGGGGAAGTAGGAGCTCTCCGGCCCTGCTGGGGGGAGGATGGTCAGGATGTAGCGGCGGTGAGGGCTTCGGCCAGGCGCACGACGCGTTCCGCCTGGACGCGGGCGGCGTTGCGGGTGATGTCGCCGACCGGGACGGTGCCTCCGCCGTCGTGGTGGGCGGTGCCGTACGGGTTGCCGTCGGCGAACTTGTCCGGGTGGGTGAACCCGGGGGCCACGACGATGCCGCCGAAGTGGTGGAAGGAGTGCATGAGGGCGAGCAGCGTGGACTCGTTGCCGCCGTGCGGGCTGCCGGTAGAGGTGAAGCCGCTGTAGATCTTGTCGGCCAGTTCACCCCTCTGCCAGGCTCCGCCGAGGGTGTCCAGGAACTGCTTGAGCTGAGCGGCGACGTTGCCGAAACGGGTTGGGGACCCCATCAGGACGGCGTCGGCCCAGACGATGTCCTCGACAGCGGCGAGCGGGATGTCGGCGGTCGCCGCCGCGTTGGCGGCCCACGCGGGCTGGGCGTCGACGACTTCCCGCGGGGCCAGTTCCGCGACCCGGCGCAGCCGGACCTCGGCGCCGGCCTTCTCGGCCGTGTCGGCGATCTCCCGGGCGATGTCGGCGACATGGCCGGTGGCGGAGTAGTAGACGACGGTGACCTTCACGGCGGTGTCCATGTCGGACTTCACCAGTCCGCCAGGTGGAGGGACAGCAACGGATTCGGCAGGTCGAGCGCGAAGGCCGGGTGGGTGAACGTCCGGTCGTGGTAGACGAGCGGCGTGCGGTCGTCGTCGACGTGCGTGTCCAGGACGCGGCCGACGAGGATGCTGTGGTCACCCCCGTCCAGGACGGCGTGCAGCGCGCAGGCGACCCGGGCGCAGGCGTCCGGTGAGCCGGGCAGGCCCAGCTCGCACGGCTCCATGTCCCCTGCGGCGAACCGGTCGGTGCCGGACCGGGCGAAGCGGAGCGCGACCTGCTCCTGGTCGTGGGCGAGGAGGCTGACCAGGAAGCGGTCTGCGGATGTGAACGCCGCGTGCGTGCTGGCAGCCTTGTCCAGGCAGACCAGGACGAGGGGCGGATCGAGGGAGAGGGAACTGAAGGAGGTCGCGGTGAACCCCCAGCGGCGCCCGGTCCCGTCGACGGTGGTGACCACGGTCACCGGTCCGGGGACGCGGGCCATGGCGTGGGTCAGGGCCGCGCCGGTCGTGCCTGTTGTGCTCTTCATGAGGCGATCACCTCCGGGTGGCGGGCGGATCAGGGCTGGAGGCGGCTCGTACGCCACCCTCGGTCGTGACGGTCGTAGCGCAGTCGACGGTGCAATCGGTCCGAGTCGGCGCACCAGAACTCCACCGTGACCGGGCTGAGCAGGTATCCGACGAAGCGGGCGGGGCGCGGGAGCGGGGTTCCGGGGGCCGCGAGGCGGTCGGCCTCGGCGCGCAGGGCGGCCCTGTCCCGCAGCGGTTCACTCTGCCGGGAAGCGGCGGACATGGAGTGCACGGGGATCGGCCGACCGTACCAGAGGGCGTCGGAGTGGGCGTCGCTCAGCTGTTCCGCGGGGCCGGAGAGGATGAGCTGCTGGCCGGTCTCGCGCCAGTAGAGAAGACCGGACGCCCATCCGGTGGCGGCCATCTCCCGGCCCTTCTGGCTGGTGGAGTGGCTGGCGAACACCAGCCCGTGGGCGGTGACGTCGGTGACGGTCACGATGCGGTTGGAGGCCCGTCCTCGGCTGTCGGCGGTGGCGAGCGCCAGGGCACGTGGTTCACGCACTTCGCGTGCTGTCGCCTCGCTGATCCACTGGTGGACGAGGGCCATCGGCTCGTCCGGCGGATCGTCGTACTCGGGGAAGTCCAGGTCGACCTCGACGGTGAGGCTTTCGAATCGGCTGCTGTTCACGTGTATTCCTCGCTAGACGTAGAGGGTGCCGCGGGCGGCGACGACGCCATGGCCGCCGACCTCGACCGAGCGGACCGTCTCGCCGGTGCCCTCGGCAGTGGCGAGCATCAGGGACGGGCGGCCCATCTCCACGCCCTGGAGGATCTCCAGGCGCTGCCCGTAGCGGGCGAGCCCATGCCGGGCCAGGTGGATGGCGAGGGGCCCTGCGGCCGAGCCCGTCGCCGCGTCCTCGACCACTCCGTAGGCGGGTGAGAACATACGCGCTCGCCAGCTGGTGCTGGTGCCGGCGAAGCAGTTGGCGGCCATGTCCGGGAAGCGGCCGAGTGCGCGGTGGTCGGGCCGGAGGGCGGAGAGGGCCGTGACGCTCGGAAGGCCGACGAAGACGTGCCGGGGTCCGTTGCGGTAGATCTCCACGGGCGCGATGGTCTCCTCGACGCCGAGCGCCGCCAGGAGTTCCTCCCGCTGCTCGTACGGCTCCCAGACGGGAACCGGCTGCCGCATCCGTACGGTCGACACACCGTCCTCGTCGGCGAGTTCGAACGGGATGACACCCATGGCGGTCTCGAGCCGAAGCCGGTCCTCCTTGAGCGTAAGGCCCAGCGCCACCGCAGTGCCCAGCAACGGATGGCCGGCGAACGGCAGCTCATTGACCGGCGTGAAGATGCGGATACGGGCATCTCCACCCTGCTCGGGAGGCAGGACGAAGGTGACCTCGGAGAGGTTCATCTCGCGGGCGATGCGTTGCATCGTCCCGGTTGTCAGGTCGGCGGCGTCGAAGAAGACCGCCACGGGATTGCCTTCGAGCGGGGTTCGGGCGAAGGCGTCGACGACTATGTATTCGTGCACGGTGACTTGTCCCCCGAGGTAGGTGCCGTTGCTGTGAACACGGGTCCGAGTCCGTCGAGTCGGGCCAGCAGATGCTCGCCCTCCACCGTGGCCTCGACCTCGAACCGGGTGCGGTGGGTGGGCGGGCGCCCGATCAGCTGCGCGGCCCGATTGGGCGGCAGTTGGGTGGGACGGTCCGTCTCCCAGAGCATCACCGCACCCCACCGGTTGTGCTGCTGGTCCGCCATCCAGAGCTTCAGCCGCAGACCCGGTACGTCGCTCCACGCGGCCACCGCGCCGTCTCGCAGGTGCTCCCGGAGGGATTCGATGGTCTGCGGCGTTCCGTCGAGGTCCCACCAGGCGATATCAACCCGCACGGCCGAGCACCTCCTGGATGGTGCGGCGCAGGATGCCTGGTCCGTCGACAGTGAGCACTGATTCGGCGTGGAACTGCATCGAGGCGAAGCCGGGGCCGCGCAGGGCGTGCACCTCTCCTGTCGCCGGGTCGCGGCTCACCTCCACGGCCCCGATCCCCGCGACGTCCTGCTCGTCCTCGTCGCTGCGGGCGGTGAAGGTGTTGTAGAAACCGACGCGTTCCCGGCTGCCGAACAGGTCGATCTCGCGTTGCACGCCCTGGTTCGGGACGTCCCGGCGGACGAGGTCGAGGCCGAGGCCGAGGCTGAGCACCTGGTGGCTCAGGCACACGGCCAGGAAGGGCCGTTGCCCGGCCAGCAGGCAGTCGATGGCCGAACGCAGGCTGCGGATTTTGGGGTCGTCCGCCGCACGGGGGTCCCCGGGGCCCGGGCCCATCACGACGAGGTCCTGGCCGTCGAAGGCGTACGGGTCGTCGAAGTGCCGGACCGTCACTCCCATGCCGAGGGAGCGCAGCTGAAGCCCGATCATGGCGGTGAACGTGTCCTCCGCATCGATGATCAGGGCGTTCAGCCCCTCCAGCCCAGCCACCGTGGGAGGCCGGCCGGTGCTTTCGTCGAGCCAGAAGCCCGCGATGCCGCTGTTGCGTTGCGTCAGGGCCGCGCAGACGTCCGGGTGGCTGCCGTAACGCTTGGCACGGCTGCTCTCCAGGGCGTTGAGGAGACCGGATGCCTTGGCTCGGGTCTCGGCGACTTCCGACATCGGGTCGGAGTGGCGGACCAGCGTGGCGCCGACTCCGATGCGCACCCCGCCGCGGGTGTCGATCTCGGCGGTGCGGATGAGGATGGCCGAGTCGAGGGCACGCCCGACGCCCGTGTCATGGCCAATCAGGGCGGCGACACCGCTGTAGTAGCCGCGGCCTTCGGGCTCGTACTTGCGGATGATCCGGACCGCGCTTTCCAGCGGGCTGCCGGTGACCGTGGGTGCGAACAGCGTCTCGTGAAGGATCTCGCGCACGTCCCGGTCGGTGCGGCCCTCGATGAAGTACTCGGTGTGGGCCAGCCGGGCCATCTCCTTGAGATAAGGCCCGAGGACCCGGCCGCCGTCTTCGCAGACGCGGGCCATCATCTTCAGTTCTTCGTCGACGACCATGTACAGCTCGTCGGTCTCCTTGCGGTCGGCGAGGAACTCGGTGACGCCTTCCAGCGTGGGGCCCGCCGACGGGTAGCGGTAGGTGCCACTGATCGGGTTCATGACCGCGGTTCCGCCGGTCACGGAGATGTGCCGTTCCGGGGTGGCGCCCACGAAGGTGCGGTCACCGGTGTGGATGACGAAGGTCCAGTACGCGCCCTGCTCCCGCTCTAGCAGCCTGCGGAAGAACACCAGCGCGTCGCGCAGCGAGTAGTCGCCGATGTCGGCGAGGAAGGACCGCTTGACGACGAAGTTGGCCCCCTCGCCGGTACCGATCTCGTCCGTGACGACGCGGCGCACGGTTTCGGCGTACTGCTCGTCGTCGATGTCGAAGCCATGGGCCGTCACCGCGGTCGGCGTGTCCGGGAGCCGGAGGAGGAGTTCGGGCACCGGGACGCGGTCCTGGCCGGTGATGGAGAGGGCGATCAGGGGCGCGCCGTCGTCGGGAGCCGTGAATCCGCGCTCGGTGATCTGCCGGTACGGCGCGACGACGAGGACATCGTGCTCAGTCCCCGCGTCGTCGGACGACGGCCGGCGGGTGAGCGGGATGTCGGCCAGGGTCCGGGGCAGCGTCACGTCGCCGACCAGGACGTCGACGGTGTCCGGGAGGCCGGAATCCGGTCGGTGCAACAGGGCGAAGGCGGGTGCTCGAAGGCTCAGTACGTGGCCGAGCAGGCCGCCGGGGGGGCGGGATTCCTGGTCATGTGGCGTGCTCATATGAACACCTCCGCGGACGGAAGGACCATCGCGCAGCGCTGGGCCGCGTAGTCCAGGGCCATTCGATGGTGGGCCTCGGAGAAATCGCCGAGGGCGTCGGCGGCGAGGAAGGTCTGGATGTCGTTGGTGAACGCCTCCAGCGCGGTGGCCAGGACGCCGACATGGGCGTACACACCGCACAGCACGAGCTGGTCGCGCCCCGCGGCCCGCATCCGTTCCAGTAGGTCGGAGCGGAAGAAGGCGCTGTAGCGCCATTTGGTGAACACCCAGTCGTCCTCCGTGGGCTCGAGTTCCGCCACCACCTCGCGGTCGGCTGGGTCGGTGCGCATGCCGGGGCCCCAGAAGTCCTTGAGCAGGCCCCGCTGTTCGTTGGTCATCCGGCCGGGCTGCGCGGTGTACGCCACGGGTACGCCGAGGGCGGCTGCACGCTTGCGCAGAACGGCGGCGTTGTGGACGAGTTCCCCGCGCAGGGGGTCCGGCAGCGCCTGGAGGAAGTAGCGCTGCATGTCGTGGACGAGCAGGACCGCGCGGTCGGGGCGCGGGGTCCAGGTCGCGAGATTCTCGGGCAGGTGCTCGGCAGGGGGCAGGGGGTACGACGCGATGGGGGGTAGGCCAGCCATGAGGTCTCGGCTCCTTTCCTGCGGGGTGGCCGCGTCAGTGTGGGGTCAGAGGGTGGTGGCCCAGGCCGTGACTAGGGAGACGGCCTGCCTGGAGTTGAGGCGCGGGTCGCAGAAGGTGGTGTGCCGTTCACCGATGCGGCCGAGCGCAGAGGTGTCCGCTGCGCACTCCGTCACGTCGTCCGGAGTGGTCTCCAGGTGGAGGCCGCCGGCTACCCCACCGGCCGCCGCGACTGCGTGTCCGAACACCTGGACCTCGTGTGCCATGGTGCTCAACAGGCGGGTCTTCCGGCCGCCGGGTGCGGTGATGGTGTTGCCGTGCATCGGATCGCACAGCCAGATCACCGGATGCCCCGCGGACCGGACTGCCGCCACCAGGCCCGGCAGGCGCTCGCCGACGACGTCGGCTCCCATGCGGGAGATCAGCGTGAGCTGGCCGGGCTCGCGCAGCGGGTCGAGGCGCTCGCACAGCGACGTGATCTCGTCAGGAGTCATGGTCGGACCGACCTTGCAGGCGACCGGGTTGACCACATCGGAGAGCAGGTCGACGTGGGCACCGTCGAGTTGGCGGGTGCGCTCGCCGATCCAGGGCCAGTGAGTGGAGCCCAGCCAGCGCGTGGAGTCACCGAGTTCGCGGAGCATCGGGACCTCGTAGTCCAGCAGGAGCGCCTCGTGGCTCGTCCACACCAGGGGTTCGATGCCCGGCCAAGTGCGCAGTGCGGGCGCGCGCCAGCCGAGGTGTTCCACGATGTCGCCGGCCGCCATGTACCCCGTGAGGATGCGCAGTGGGTCGGGACGCCTGCCCTCCGGGTCGGGCTCGGGGCTGTTGACCATGTGTCCGCGATAGACGGGCAGCGTGAGGTCACCGATCTGCTCGAAGTCGTTCGACCGGGGCTTGGCGAACTGGCCGGCCATCCGTCCGACGCGCACCACCGGCTTGCCGGTGAGCATCTTCAGGGTGGTGCCCAACAGGTCGAGCACGGCTGTCTTGCGCCGTACGTGCCCGGGCGTGCACTCCTCGGGGTCTTCAGCGCAGTCTCCCGCCTGCACCACGAGCGCTTCCCCCGCGGCGACGGAAGCGAGCAGCGACCTCAGGGTGTGTACGTCCTCCACGCGGACCAGGGGCGGACGGGAGCTGAGGATCTCCCGTACCCGCTGGACCTGTGCGAGGTCGGGCCAATCGGGCTGTTGCAGCGCCTTGGCCCTCTGGATGTCGGTAAGTGCTTGTCCCACGACAATGCCCCCGTCGAGCAAGAGGAATCAGATTCGGGTCATGGCGGGCCGCATGGGCGGGCCGCCGGGTCAGGTGGGGATTCCTTCGCGCTCGATGCGCGGAACGTCGATTCCCAGGGCCCGGAACTGCTGGCAAGGATTCATGAACTCGCGCTGCTGCTTTATCTTCCCGTTCTCGAACAGGAACGAGTGCAGGAAGTGGTTGCGGTAGTACCCGTCGGGATATCCGGGAAAGAGGATCCTTCCTTCTCCGTCGCATTCGACCCAGAAGCGGTCGGGGTCCTGGGTGTCGAAGATCTCAACGTTGGTCCAGACCCAGTCGGGGAAGCACTTGAGCGACCAGACCGCGTGCTCGCCCAGCCGGTCACGGCCACGGATGACGATCGGCTCGCCGCTCTCCGTGGTCCACAGACCGCCGGTGCCGTCCTCGGTGAACAGCAGGTGGCGCTGGAGCCGGTCCTCGCCGCGGGTGTTCATGTACTGCTCGACGACGGCCCGGTTGTGGGCGCGCAGTGCGTTCTGGTCGGTGGGTATTTGGGGCTCTGACATGGATGTCCTCTGCTGTGTAGGGCGGGGTGCGTGTGCCGGGTCAGACGATGAAGCTGATCTCGCGCGGGTCGCCGCCGACGAGGGCGCGACCGTAGACCTGTTCGGGAATGCCCATCCCGAAGCCGGCGTGCCGACTGCCGACGTTGATGTCGCGCCAGAGCCGCTGAAGGGGGTTGGACTCGTTGAAGGCGGAGGAGCCGTGCGCGGTGAGCAGGGTGTCGACGGCCTCCCGGCAGAGCCGCCCGACCTGCGCGGACTCCAGGCGGTTGCGGGCGCGGACCGTGAGGCCAGCGTTGATGCCCGCCCGGGCGAGCTCGTCGACGGTGTCCGCGATACGGGCGGCGACCAGCTTCGCGGTGTCGATCTTCGAGGTGGCCTCGGCGAGATCGAGCTGGAAGCTCGGGGACTGCGTCTGGTAGCGGTAGGTGGAGCCAGCCACGGGCCGGGTGGGGCCCTTGTCACGGACGTAGTTGAGCGCCGCCTCGGCGCCACCGATCAGGGCGCCGATCAGTCCGATGGCGAAGAGGCCGGTCAGGCTGTTGCGGTAGGGCAGGGCGGGGTCGACGACGCCGTCGGTCTCGCCGTTGAGGATGGGCAGGTACGTCACGAGCCGGTGGTCGGGGACGAAGACCCGGTCGGCGACGACGGTGTTGCTGCCGGTGCCACGCATCCCGGCGAAGTACCAGGTGTCCTTGATGGCGACCTCGTCGGTCGACATCAGTGCGAAGCGCACATCGGGCCGGTCCGCGTCGGTGGGCACGGCGATCAGGACACTGACCCACTGGGCGTGCAGGCAGCCGGAGACGTACGCCCATTCGCCGCTGACGATCAGACCGCCGTCGACAGCCTCCACTGCGGGCGAGGGCAGTCCGAGGACCAAAGCGCACCGGGCGTCCGGGTCCTCGCGCCAGACCTCGTCACCGGCCACCGCCGGGAACAGAGCCGCCATGAAGTTGCCGGCGTTCAGGACGCCCGCGATCCAGGCGGCCGAGGGGCAGCCCCGGCCGAGCGCGGTGGCGACGTCCAGCAGGGTGCGCATGTCCGTCTCGTAGCCGCCCAGACGCCGCGGTGTCTGAAGCCGCAGTAATCCGGCCTCGGTCATGGCGGTGACGACGCGCTCGGAGATGCGCCTTTCACGCTCGCACTCGGCGGCGTCCTCCCACAGGAGTTCCCGCAGACCTTCCGCTCGCCCGACGAGCTCCGCGCGATCAACGGAATTCAACATTCCGATCACCCCTTTCACATTTCTCGGTGTTCGACACGTTAGGGTTCTGAAAACCGGGGAGTCAAGGCACTTATTTTCGATTCACCGGTGATTCATAATGGTGAAAATTGGCAGGATTCAGCGACGCGGCACGTTTCCCGGGCCGCATTTTGCGAACGCCGGATTACCGGCCCGGATGACCCTTGCGGCCGCTCAGGTTGCCGAGCACGACCCGGCCGACGGTGACGGGGTTGAGCAGGATCAGGGGCGAGGACAGCAGGGAACTGACCTTGACGAACTCCTGGGTGAGCGCCGGGTCCCGCTCGGCGGCGGTCAGCAGCCACGCGAAGTACGCGTTGGTCAGCCGTACCGGGAGCGGCCGGTCCCCCTCCACCTGGGGAAGGGCCAGATCGCTGCCGACGGCCATCTGCCAGGCCACCTCGATCCGGCGGCCGGCCGCCCGGAAGAAGCGGTACGGCAACCGCTCGCGCCCACGGGCGAGACATTCACGCAGGACGGCGGCCTGGAGCGCGGCCACCGACATGCCCTGGCCATAGACGGGGTTGAAGCTGCAGATCGCGTCGCCGAAGACCAACAGCCCGTCGGGGAACTTCTCCAGCCGCTCGTACCGGCGGCGCACGCTTGCCGGATAGCGATGGGCGACAGGGTCGTCGAGCGGTTCGGCGGCGCACAGCGCCTCGAAGACATCGGGAGGCACGATGGGCTTGGCGAACTCCATGAAGTCGGCGGGGTCGGTCGGCGGGTGGTGGCCTGCGTAGCCGATCAGGGTGAGCATCCAGCGATCCCGGTCGTGCTGGAGGAAGGTCGCGCCGGCCGGCCGGCCGGGTTGGGCCCCGACGATCACGACCTTGCGGCGCCCGAGAGCGCCCGGCGCAAGCCGCAGGCTCCGGCTTACGTACTTGATATCGACGGCGATCCTGTCCTCGCGCGGCGGCTCGTAGCCGAGACCGGCCAGCCAGCGGGTGGTGCGTCCGCCGCGGCCGGTCGCGTCGACGACGAGGTCGGCGATCAGCTCCTGCTCGACCCCGCTGTCGCGCTCCACCGTTCGAACGCCGGTGACGCGCGTACCGTCCGGAGTACTGAGCAGCCCTGCGGCCTCACACCGGTCGATGATCTCCACACCGGGCAGCTTCGCCACGTGGGCCCGGACCTGACCCTCCAACTGCGGCCGGGTCGGCTGGTAGGTCGGGGTGGGGTCGGCGTAACGGCCCTCCTGGCACAGCAGGTGACCGCCTGGGGCGAAGTGCATCTCGGTGGGCTCGCGCACCACGGGTGTTCCTGCCGCCTCGAACTCCTCGAGCAGGCCAGGGAACATCTCCTGCAGCCCCCGGGTGCCAGCCGGCAGGATCGCGTGAGCGTGCCGCCCCTGCGGCACACCTCGCCGGTTCTCGTCCGTCGCCGGGAGTTCGTCCCGGTCGACCAGCGTGACCCGGTCGAAGGTGTCGGACAGCACCCGGGCGGCGAAGAGACCGGCGATGCTGGCCCCCAGTACCACGCAATGGCCACCGCGGGCACGCGGCTCTCCGAAGTCGTATGGGCGGGCTGTGTCGTCAGACATGCGAATCCTCCGCTGTCCGTGGGATAAGTGACGAGACCGGTTCCCGGACGCGCCATGAAAGAGGAGGGCGACAAAAACAATGGTCAGAGGAATCCTGCATCCCGGGTCGCGTGGGGAAAAGTCCGCCAAGCCGGATACAATGTGGCCGGAATCCAATGCTGCGCCACCCGGTTAACTTGGCGCCGAACCGCGGGGAAATACACGGCGGACGATCATACCCCGTGACCTCACCGCGCGACGCCTCGGGGAAGCCCGTGTCGCGCAGCACGTCTCGGCCAAGTATCGAAACGATGGCGAAAAATACCGGGGTCCGCGACGGAACGTAGAATTCCGTATCTCCGGTCGAGCACCAGGAAGCGTTCCCCTCAGTGTTCCTGACGGGTGAGTTCTGCGGTCGCCAGCCAGCAGGCCGGAAGTGGAGCCACCGTACGCCCGTGACCGATGCGCGCGTCGTCGCCCGCGTACACCCGGGCCCGCCACCCATGAGCACCGAGCCACTCCGCCAGGTCGTCGCGGGCGGAGAGCCACTTGGCGCCCTGCTCCTCGACGCGTTCGCGTACCGGCCTGCCCTCCTCCTCCAGCATCGCCGCCTTGAGGTGTTCCAGCATGAGCCGGCTGCCCGGCGCGGACAGCTCACCGAGACCGGCGACAAGCGCCTCCCCGGCAGCGTCAGTCAGGTACATGAGCAGGCCCTCGATCAGCCAGACCGTCGGCTGCCCCGGGTCGAAACCCGCAGCTCGCAAGGCCGACTGCCAATCCTCACGAAGATCGGCCGCGACTCCCAGGCGCTCGCAGGCCAGCGGCAGCCCGGAGTTCTCGATGAGGGCATCCTTGAACGTCGTCATCTCCGGCAGCTCGACCTCGAACCAGCGGGTCCCGGCTGGCAGATCCAGCCGTACCGTACGCCCGTCCACACCGGCGGCCAGCGTGACGACCTGGCGGATGCCGCCTCGAACCCCTGCGAGGATCTCGTCGTCGAAGAACCTCGTGCGCACCGCGAAGTACGTAGGGAAGCCGCGGGCGCTGTTGTGCGTCTGCTTGATCACCTCGGCCACGTCGGCCAGAACCGGATCCTCGGAAAGTGCCGAAAGCATCGCGGCGGCGAGCGGGTCCCGGAACAGCGCATCCGGACGCTCGCTTTCCAGTTGCCGCATCCACGCGATGAACAGCGCGGTCTGCCCGACTCCGACGGAGGGGGCCTTCACTTCCACCATAAAATCCTCCCCAAAACTAGTTCAGTTCAACGAAAAGAAGTGAGTCAACACGGGCAGACCTCACCCGTGAAACACCACGCCGAAATCGGCGAGCACTGCCTGGCAGATGAGGCGGCAAAAAAAACCCTTGAGAGCGCCTGTCCATTCGCTGTCGTGCCCCGCTACGCCCGGGGCAGCTCCGGCCCGAGCGGCGAACTGATGGAATTCTGTTGGGCCTTGCGGCTGCGATGGTAGTCTGCTTTGCGCTATCTTCAAGTTTATTCCACGGAGCAGGCCCTCATTGAAGGATGTGTGCATGCTGGACGACCTGGACCGTGCCCTGATCCACGCGCTGCACATCGACGGCCGCGCACCATTCAGCCAGATCGCCACCGCCCTCGACGTCTCGCCGCAGACCGTCGCCCGACGCTACCGCCGACTCCGGACCGAGGCATCCTTACGAGTCGTCGGACTGCCCGATCCCCATCAGGCGGGCCAGACCCAGTGGCTCATCCGGCTGACCGCAGCAGCGAACTCGGCACAGGACCTTGCCTACGCGCTGGTGCGCCGACAGGACACCTCGTGGGTAAAACTCACCTCGGGCGGCACCGAGATCGTCGCGATCATCCACACGCCGACCGATGTCGACGCAAGCAACTCCCTGCTGCTGCGCGACATTCCACGGACCAGCAACATCACCGCTGTATCCGCGCACTGCATTCTCCACACCTACCTCGGGGGACCGACGAACTGGCGCCGTAGCGCGGACGCCCTGGACGAGGAGCAGCAGCGCGTTCTGCGCGAGCACGAGGCGGCCGACACCTCGTACGTGGCCGTGCCGCGTCAACTCACCGACAGCGACACCGACCTGCTCATGGCGCTGCAAAAGGACGGAAGAGCCACTCACGCGGAGCTTGCCCAGGCGACAGGCTGGTCTCCGGTGACGGTGGCGCGCCGGCTGGCCGATCTGCAGGCGGGTGACGCCATCTTTTTCGACGTCGAGGTCGACACAGGCCACTTCGGTGCCAACACACGGGCCTTGCTATGGATGTCGGTGAGCCCGGCGCACATTGAGAACGTGGCGGCGACCCTGGCCGGCCACGACGAACTGGCCTACGTCGCCGCGACCACGGGTCCCACCAATCTGGTGGCCCAGGCACTGTGCCGCGACCCCGCCGACCTGCACCGTTACCTGGCCCGGCGACTGGGCTCCCTGGACGCGATCCACACCCTGGAGACCAGCCCGGTCCTGCAGAACCTGAAGGCCGCGAGCCCCATCATCACGGATCTGGCCCGCACCAGAATGCCGTCCGCCCCGGCTCGCGCCCGGGGCTGAGGGCCTGTGGCCCGGAGAGCACAGGCACGCCGAAGCGGCGGCCCGGAGGCCGCCGCGCACGCCATGCCGGAAGCGGTTCGGTCAGTGTCCCGACCCGGCCTCGGCGGGAGCGTCCCTGTCGATCATCATCCGGCTGGTCACGAAGCTGATCACGACGAGCCCCACGGCGACCCAGAACGCGAGTTGGACGGCGTGCAGGGCCGCCGAGGCGCCGCCGCCACCCGCGCTGCCCAGGTAGACGCTGCCGAGGATCGCCACACCGAGCGTGGCGCCGAGTTGCTGTACGGCGTTCAGCAGGCCGGCGGCCGAGCCGATCTCCTGCGGTTGAAGCGGCTTGAGCGCGATGGTGAAGAACGCCGGACTGAACAGGCCGACCCCCAGTCCGACGACGCCGAGTGCCAACAGCAGCGGTGTCGGGTACGTGTGCGGGTCCGCCGCGTGATAGACGGCGATGGCGGCGAGCGCACCGGCCAGCAGGACGGTGAGTCCGAGGGACATCATGCGGTGCCCGTAGCGCTTGACCAGGTGTGCGCCGGCCACCCAGGAGGCGACGGCCAGCCCCACCGACCACGGGGCCAGGGTCAGGCCGGCCTTCAGCACGTCGGTGTGCAGGCCGAGTTGGAGCTGGAGCACGATGACCATCATCAGACCGTTGGTGACGGCGAAGAAGGACGTCGACGTCACCAGCGCGGCCGGGAATCCACGGTGGGCGAACAGGCTCGGCTCCACCAGCGGGCTGCGCCCGGCTGCGGCCACTGCGCGCTGGTGCGCCGCGAACCCCGCCATCAGGCACAGCCCTGCCGCAATGGCCGCCCAGCTCCACCCCGACAGGGCGGTCAGGTCCGCGCCGATCAGCGGATAGACGACGAGCCCGATCCCTGCCATGGCCAGCAACGTACCGGGAAGGTCGTGGGTGGGCCGCTTGGGAGCACGGTTCTCCATCAGCCTGGGCGAGATCGCGAGGACGACCAGCGACACCGGGACGTTCACCAGGAACGCCGCGCGCCACGAGGAGCCGAACAGGTCAGCGTGGGTGAGCACACCGCCGAGCACAGGCCCACATACGGCGGCGAGGCCCATGACCGGACCGATGCTGCCCAGCGCTTTGGACATCTCGGGGCCGGCGAACATCGTCTTGATCAGGCCGATGGTCTGGGGGATGATCACCGCCGCCGCTGCTCCCTGCACCACGCGGAAGGCGATCAGGAGCCCCACCGTGGGCGCCGCGGCACAGGCGGCGGACGCGACCATGAATCCGGTGACACCGATCGCGAAGAGGCGCTTGCGGCCGGCGATGTCACCGAGTCGGCCGCCGGTGATCAGCAGCACTGCGAACGGCAGGGTGTAGGCGGTGGTGAACCACTGGATGTCGGACACCGACCCGCCCAGATCGGCGTGGATTTTCGGTGCGGCGACCTGCACGATGGTCGCGTCCAGCAGGTTCATCGCCTCACCGAGCAGCAGGGCGGTGAGCGCCAGCCACCGCCATCGGTACGCCGTGGGAGTCGGCGTCAGCACACGCTCAGCAGTCATCGAGGGTTCCTCTCCACCATTGTCGACACGCCGGCCCGGGGCCCCCTCGGGGGCGTCGGGACCGACCACAACCCAGCGTGAGGGCGGCGGAACGGGGTGCTCCAGCCAGAGCCGGGAGATGGCGGATTCCTTCCATCGGTGCCACCCCTGGTGTCGATTTCGCACATCCCTGGCGGGTGGCGTTCCTGCCGTCACCGGCACTGTCGTGCGCGCGTGAGGCCGCCCTCGTGGTGTGAGGTTCCTTCAACGGGGCTTCCTCGATGGAAGAAATGCTCCAGTCCGCCGACACGACTGGAGTGGCCGGGTGTGATCACTTCACGCTGGTGCTCCCCGGCCACCGCCGGTGTCCACTCCCTTACGTACACCGTGTTCAGGAGCGTGCATGACAGTCCTGCCCGCCACCCAGAGAGAAGTCCGTCTCCTCGCCAAGCCGACCGGGCTGCCCAAGCCGGAGCACTTCGGCGTGGTGGACACCCCCGTCGTACCGCCCGGAGAGGGCGAGGTGCTGGTACGCAACCAGTTCTTCCATGTCTTCGCCACTCTTCGCATCCTGATAGCGGGTGCGACCCAAGACACCCCGTTCCCCGTACTCAACGCCGGTGACACCCTGGTCGGCGCAGCGATCGGCGAGATCGTCGAAGCACCCGTGGGCAGCGGCTTCGAGCCGGGCGACCTGGTCTCGCACTGGCTGGGCTGGCGCGAGTACGCCGTCGTACCGGTAGCCGAATGCACCCGGCTGGACCGCTCCACGCTGCCGGATCCGGCGGCTCACCTGCAACAGGGCTGGACGGCCTACGCTGCGCTCACCCGGGGTGTCGTACTGCGTCCAGGAGACACGGTGTTCGTCTCCGCCGGGGGCAGCGGCATCGGTTCGATGGCCGGCCTCATCGCTCGGCAGCTGGAGGCCGGGCGGGTCATCGCCAGCGCCGGTTCGCAGGAGAAGGCCGACCGGCTGCGCACCGAACTCGGCTACGACGACGTAGTGGTCCGTGGCGCGGGCCCCCTCGCCGATCAGCTGGCGAAGGCGGCACCCGACGGCATCGACGTCTTCTTCGACAACGTCGGCGGAGAGCAGCTACGGGCGGCCGTCGAGGCGGCGCGCCCGGGCGCCCGATTCGTGCTGATCGGTGCACTGTCCGGCCAGCTCGCCGCAGACGGCACCGGTACCAGCGCACCCGTCGAGCTGGACTCGCTGCCGCTCATCCACAAGCGCATCGAGATGCGCGGCTTCAGCTCCGACGACTACGACGACAAGGACGAGTGGACCGAGCGCTTCGGTGCCTGGCTCAGGGCAGGAAAGATCACCTTCCCCCATGTTCGCGTCAAGGGCATCGAGAACGCGCCGCGGACCCTGCTGGAGGTGATCGAGGGACGGCACATCGGTGCTGTCGTCATCGAGTTGTAGCCGCGCAACCGTCATACCCGTCAACCTGGTTAGGAGTTTCCGTGCCGCGAGCCGCCACCGAGATCCTCGATCTCCCCCTCACCGTCCGACCGGAACCGGATGAACTGATCCAAGCCGCGATGCAGTGGCACTTCGGTCCCGAGACGGGATCGCCTTTCTGGCTCAAGCGGGCCGAGAGCCTGCCCTTCGATCCCCGCACCGACGTGAAGACCCATGCCGATCTCGTCCTCTTCCCCAACATGGCGGCCGAACTGCGGGACGTACCCGCGCAGGACCTCATACCGCGCGGTTACGGCCGGTCCCCCGATGTCGTGGGAGTGTTCGAGAGTGGCGGTACGACCGGAGCACCGAAACGTGTCGTGCTGCTGCGGGACTGGCTGGAAAGGATGCTCCACTGGAGCAACCTCAACCTCGACGCCCACGGCTTCGTGCGGGGCGTCGACTGGCTCGGCTTAGTGCCAACCGGTCCGCACATCGTCGGCGAGTACTTCCGCAGGTCCGCGACCACACACGGACGGCACGGCTTCACCATCGACCTCGACCCGCGTTGGGTGAAGAAGCTGATCGCCTCCGGACGCGGGGCCGACGCCGACGCCTACGCCGAACACCTCGTCGACCAGGCAGCGTTCATCCTGCGCACGCAGGACATCGGTGTCCTGACGATCACGCCTCCGCTGCTCGAACGAATCGCCCGACGAGACGACCTGACTGAACTGGTCAACGAGAAGGTGCGCGCGATCCGTTGGGGTGGCACACAACTGGACCCCGACTCCCGGTACCTCTACAAGACCGAGGTCTTCCCCGGCACCGCGCTGTGCGGGAACTACGGCAGCACCATGATCCTCGGCTTCGCCGGGGAGCGCCCGGGCCTGCCGGACGACGCGGGCTGCGTCTTCGACCCGTGCAGTCCGTACGTCACGTTCTCCGTCGTCAATCCGGAGACGCTGCGTCCGGTCGGATACGGAGAGCGCGGCCGCGTCCTCGTCCATCACGTCAGCAAGTCGTTCTTCCTCCCCAACAACCTGGAGCGGGACGTGGCGACCCGGATCGAACCGCTCGCCGGACAGGCAGGGGACGCGGTGGCGGACATCGCCCCGGTGGCGACCTTCGAGAACGAGGCCGTGATCGAGGGAGTGTACTGATGACCGGACCCGCTACCGATGTGATCCCGCTCGACGCCCTGGGAGCCCGGGGGCGGCACCGGTCCCGCAACCGGTTGACCGTGACCGACGTGGCAGGCCAGGAGAGCGCCGAACTAAGCCTTGTCCCTTCGCTGTTCGTCGACCGGACGATGAAGGCCCTGAACCTGGCCGCCACACCCGCACCCGACGAGCGGATCGGCATGATCACCCGGGCCGCCGAACTCTTCGCCACCGCCACCCTCGACGGCCTGACGCCGGACGCGTACGCACACCGAGTCAGCCGGGTCGGCGGGACACCCATCTCGGTCGTGCGGGCCACCGTCACGGCCATCGCCTCGCGGCTGCGCAAGGCCCACTACAGCGTGGAGCACGCACGGCCGACGGGAGCGGTGCACCGCTGGGACGACCCGCTGACCCGCACCGGGCGCGCGGTGTGGGTGCGGCGCGGGAACGTGTTCGCGGTTCATGCGGCCGGCAACCATCCCGGGCCGCACAGCCTGTGGCCGGAGGCACTCGCTCTGGGCTACCGGGTCGCGGTGCGGCCGTCCCGGCGCGAGCCGTACACCCCCCACCGGCTGGTCACGGCACTGCGTGCGGCCGGCTTCGGCGACGACCAGGTGGCGCTTCTGCCGACCGACCACGCCACCGCGGACGCGCTGTTACGGGGAGCCGACGCCGGGCTGGTCTACGGCGGCGACGACGTGGTGCGCAAGTACGCCGGGAATCCGTCGGTACTCCCCCAGGGTCCCGGCCGGTCGAAGATCCTGCTGACCCGTGAGGTGGACTGGCGGGACCATCTCGATGCGATCGTCGACTCGGTGAGCGGTCACGGCGGCACGGGCTGCGTGAACACGACGGCTGTCTTCGTGGAAGGCGATCCGGCCCCGCTGTGCGCCGCCCTCGCCGAGCGCCTGGCGGCTGTGCCGAGCCTGCCCCCGCAGGATCCGGCCGCGGTCTTCCCCGTCCAGTCGCTGGCCACCGCCAAGGCGCTCGAAGCCCATCTTCTGCACCGGGCGATGGGCACCAAGCCCTGGCTCGATGGTGATGGCATCCTGGCCGAACTGGGCGACGGCAGCGCCGTGTTGCGCGGCGCGGTCCACCAACTCGACTCGCCCCACGCGCCGCAGGCGGCAGTCGAGATGCCCTTCCCCTGCGTCTGGGTCGCCCCGTGGACGCGGGAGGACGGCATGGCACCGCTCAAGGGCAGCCTCGTCCTCACCGCCATCACGCACGACGAGGGGCTGGTGGCCGAGTTCGTGGAGGAGCCGTCGATCGGCAACGTGTACGTGGGGGACCACCGCACGTACTGGATGGACTCCGGGCTGCCGCACGACGGCTACCTCGCCGAGTTCCTGATGCGCTGCAAGTCGGTGATCAGGGACTGACCCATCGCGTTGTCCGCGGCGGTGAGTCCCCACCGCCCCCGCCGACGGAGAGGGCGGTTCTGCTCCGTCGGCGGCCGTGTCTCGCCCTGCCCCCGCAGGGCGCTTGCAGGATGGTGTGCGAATGCTGGACGAACTCGACCGCGCGCTGGTCCACGCGCTGCACATCGACGGCCGCGCCTCCTTCACCCAGCTGGCCACCGTACTGGCGGTATCGCCGCAGACGGTCTCCCGGCACTACGAGCGGCTTCGCGAGCAGGCGGCGCTGCGCGTCGTCGGCCTGCCCGACCCTCAGCTGACCGGCCACGAACAATGGCTGCTGCGGCTGACAGCCGCTCCCGAGACCGCCCTGGACCTCGCACACGCCCTGGTGCGCCGCCCGGACACCTCCTGGGTCTACCTCACCGGTGGAGGCACCGAGATCGTCGCCGTCCTGGAGACTCCCCTGGGCATGGCACACGGCCACTCCCTTCTGCTGCACGAACTGCCGCCCAGTGGGGGACTCACCGCCGTCTCCGCCCACCACCTGCTGCACACCTACCGGGGCTGGCGCACCCCGTGGCAGATGAGCGCCAATGCACTGACCGCGCGGCAACAACGCATGCTGGCCGGAACTAAGCTCGTCGGCCCCGGCGGAACGCCGCCCCCGGATCACTGCAGCCAAGTGCAACTCTCCCCTGCCGACCACGCCCTGATGGACGCACTGCGGCGGGACGGACGAGCAGCCATCGCCGACCTGGCCGCCGACACGGGCTGGTCACCGGCGACGGTCTCACGCCGACTGGACCACCTCCGTGCCTGCGGGGCGATCTTCTTCGACATCGAGATCGACCCCGCCCTGCTGGGCGGCAACGTGAAGGCGCTGCTGTGGATGGCGGTCGCCCCCGCGCATCTCGATGAAGTGGCCAACGCTCTCGCCCGCCATGACGAACTCGCCTTCGTGGCCCACACCACCGGCCCGACCAATCTCGTGGCGCACGCCCTGTGCCGGGACACCGCCGCCCTGTACCGCTACCTCACCCACGGCCTGGGGGCGGTCAAGGCGATCCACACCATGGAGACGGCACCGGTCCTGCGGACGCTCAAAGCAGTGGGCACGATCCCGACTCCAGCTCGCCTTGTGACCGGGGGCGAACCACATGATCAGTCCTTTGGCGAACGGTAGGCGGGGCTGCGAATGTATTTCGTGCTCCTGCGATGCTCCCAGGGGCGCCAAATTTGCGATCGCACCCTTCCTCATAGGGCCGTGGGACAGCGCGGGCCGGCGAGCCGGGTGGGGTCCATGAGCAGCTGACCGCGTCAGGCTTTGCGAGCTCAGTCGGACCCACCGCAAAGCCGCACCGGAGCGCTCCGGTCGGCTTGGCCGCCTCACATCTCCGCGCAGAGGCCCCGTCAGGACGGACCCCGGCAGGGCCTCGCGCTATCACCCGCCTATCACCCAGCCATCACCAACTGGACGGCCCCTCACAGACCAAAAGGCCCTGACCTGCGGCTTCACTCCCGCGCTGGACTTGCGTAGACGCCTGTGGACGGTCTCTACAACCTGTGCCATGTGGTACCCAGCGAGGGCCCCAGGATCAGGACGGGAGCCTCTTCTGGCCCGTCAAAGCGGTATTGCAGGGTGTTCGACGGTGTCTCACTCACGCCTCCGACCCTCTCACGTCTCACGAAAGCTCACGCGGCCAGGTGAACCCGGCGGCTCGTGACCTCGCGGCGCGGCACGCCCGGCACTGCGTTCGATCCCGCAGAGAAGCCGCACCGGAGTGCTCGCCGCGCCCACGGGCGCGGGCACCCCTAGGATTCTGAGTGTGCGACCCATTCTCCCGAAGATCGAGGGCGGCCGGTTACAGGGCCTCCTGCAGCTCATCGAGGACGGCATCCATCTTGTCGTCGCTGCGCTCCTCGTACTGCTCGCGGGGGTCTTGACCGTCGGGGTCGTCCACGACGTCATCAGGTCGCTCCAGGGGCCCTACCACGAGGAGGCGGTCGTTCTCTCCGCCGTGGACATCAGCCTTGTGCTGTTCATCGTGGCCGAACTGCTCCACACCGTCCGTCTCACCATCCGGAACCAGACCCTCGACGCCGAACCTTTCCTCGTCGTCGGCCTGATCGCCGGCATCCGCCGGGTGCTCATCGCGACGGCCGAGGCGGAGAAGTCCTTCCGGTGGAACGTCGAGGGGATCGAACTGCTCACCCTGGCGGCGCTCATCCTCGTGATGGCGATCGCGATGTACGTGTGGCGGCGCTGTATGCGGCCGGGAGACTACTTCCCGCTCCAGGAGGAGACGCGCTCCCCGTCGCCGGCGTCGTCACCCACCCCGGTGCGCGGGTCCTGATCCGTCGTCCTCGCCGCCTCGGCAGCCGGCATTCGCTGCTTCTCGCGAGCCGATCCGACGTCCCGTTCCAGGGGGTGTGCGGCTCACGGCCGTCGCGAGGTCCTCCAACGCCTGCTTCTGCAGTTCCGCCCAGCCCGGCCGATCCGCGGGGAACGAGCTCCAGCACCCAGGCTGATCGGCCCGCATCCCGGCTGTCCGACGGCTCGGATTGTGTCGGTCCGATCTCGCGGGGATCATCTAAGGCGTGGACAGGAACATGTCCGTCGGGTCCGGTGAGCGGCTGCTGGAGGAACTGATCAGAGCAGCCCAGCTGGCATCACCTGCAGAATTGCCCGTTGTCCTGAACCGGTATGCCGAGGCCATGGGTATGGGCAGGGCCGTCATCTATCTGGTCGACATCCAGCAAAGGCTCCTGGTGCCGTTTGTCGAGGGCGAGCCGGCACTGGAGCTCGACACGTCGCTGGCGGGATGGGCCTACCGCACCGCCTCTCTCCGGGTGGAAGAAGGCCCCTCCGGCGGGCTGAGGGTGTGGCTGCCCCTGGCCGACGGAGCGGAGCGGCTGGGCGTCGTGGCGCTGAACATGAGCACCCTGGACGGGCTCAAGCTGCGGCGCTGTCGAACTGCGGCCCTGCTCCTCGCACTGATCATCACCTCCAAGCGCACCTATAGCGACACCGTCGCGCAGCGCATGCGAACCAGGCCGATGCACCTGCCCACGGAGATGGTGCGGGCCTTTCTCCCTCCCCGGTCGATCGGCACCGGACGGGTCGTTTCGACGGCGGTCGTGGAGCCTGCCTACGAGCTGGGCGGCGATGCTTTCGACCATGCGTTCACCGAGGACGTTCTGCATACCGCAGTCCTTGACGGCATGGGGCACGATCTGGCGTCCGGACTTGCCACCTCTGTCGCCATGGCAGGTTGCCGCAACGCCCGGCGCAGCGGGGCAGACCTGGACGAACTCGTGGGCACCATGGACGCGGCGCTGGCGAAGTGGCTTCCGGAACAGTTCTGCACGGGCGTCTTCGCCCAGTTGCACATGCCCACCGGGGTGCTGCGCTGGTGCAACTGCGGCCACCCGCCTCCGTTGCTCATCCGCCACCACCGCCTGCTCCACAATGCCTTGGAGCGGCCACCTGAGCCCCCTTTGGGTCTGCCCGCCCGTCTCGCCGGGACCGCCCGGCAGGTGCACGACGTCAGCCTCGAACCCGGTGACCGAATCCTGCTCTACTCGGACGGCGTCGTGGAGTCACGCGACGAGGCAGGCGAGGAGTTCGGCCTGGAGCGCTTCACCGACTACATCATCCGGTCGACCGCAGCGGGGCAGAGCGCCCCGGAAGCGCTGCGTCTGCTCATCCACGCCATCCTCGAGCATCGGCAGGACAAACTCAGCGACGACACCACGATCTTGATGTTCGAGTGGCAGCCCCCTGATCCGTGACCGCGGGAGCTGGGGAGCACAGCCCCCAGAATCTGGGGTGCCGTACCCACGTATGCAGGCCTCGGGCGATCGCTGCGAACGCAACGCGAGCTCGTCCCAGCCAGTCCGGCAGCCGACCAGACGTGTCGTCCCGGCCAGGGCTCCGTAGCCTGCTCGGCGCGCCGGGCCGCGCTCATGACCTCCTCGGCCGGGTACGGCAGAAGCGCCGCAAACGAGTTCGGCACCCGGCATTTGAGATGCTGCCATTCGCCGGCGCTCACATGGCGCTCCAGAACTCTCAGTACGGTGCGCACCAGTTTCTCGCGCGTTCCGGGCGCCTCACGAGCTCAGTCCGCGAGGTCGGCCTTGCCGAACAGGACCGCGTAACTGGAGGGGAGCTGGCTGATGATCTGATTCAGCTCTCCGCCGGTGACGGCGTCGGCAACGGTGGTGAGGACCGCGCTGGCGTCCCACTGCGCCGTCCGCGGCCGGGCATGGGTGCGCTCGGCGACCCGGCGGTAGAACTCTTCGATCCCGAAGCTCCGCGCCTGCTGCGGAGTGGCATGATCCAGAACTTGTCCCAGCGGGCCGGGCAACTGGGATGCGAGGTCCTTGACCTCTCCCGGGCTGATCCGTTGGGCCAGCACTTCCAGCACAGCGTTGGTGACGTCCGCTGCTTCGTCCTGGTCGTTGTATTCGCCTCGCTCACGCACACGGGCGAGGAATCCGTCGTATTTCACAGCTGCCTTCCTTCCGCCCCGGTCACCGCTGGTCATGGGGGTCGCCCGGTGCGCTGTCGCGCCTGGCGGGGAGTGCCGAGTCACCCCCCGCCGTGAGGGGTTCCGACGCGGAATGTCAACCATGAGCCTCAGGGTGCCGAGCCTCGCCGGCCCGGCCGCGGTGCCGGACAGGTGTCCGGAACCGCGGCGTGCTCGTTTCAGCCGCTGCTCCCGGTGCTTTCACTCGACGCGCTGATCTCGATGTGCCGGGGCTTTGCGACCTCGGCCTTGGGGATGGTGATGGCAAGCACCCCGTCCGACATCTGCGCATTGATCTTTTCGGTGTCGATCTCTCCGGGTAGCCGCAGCCGGTACTCGAAGGCTCCGGTGCGGCGGGTGCTCCGGCGCAGGACGCCTTTGCGTTCCTTCTCCTTGATCTCTCCGGTGACCACCAGCTCCTGGCCGTTGGCTTCGACGTCGATGTCCTTGGTCTTGACGCCGGGGAGTTCGATCTCGACGTGGAAGGCGTCGTCGGACTCCGTGACATCCGCCAGGGGTGTCCACGCGACTGCGGGCGCGGCGCCTCCCACCGTGGATTCGATCAGTCCACTCATCTCACTGAGCAGTTGCTCGAACTCCGTCAGCGGATTGCGTGCCCAGCCAAGGGGCCTGTCCTGCATTGCGCCACCCCGGGGGCGCCGGACGGGCGTGGTCATTACCATCGCCTCCTTCTCCTTCTCGTGATCTCCTCGCCCGCTCGGTGTCATCCAAGCCAAGCGGACTCCTTCGGACGTATGTGCGGGGAGCTGTCGGTGCCACCGGGCGCGGCCGTGCGGCCCAGGTAGCGGTGCACGAAATGGATACTCATCGCGCCCTCGCCGACCGCGGAGGCCACGCGCTTCACCGAGCCGCTGCGGACGTCGCCGGCGGCGAAGACGCCAGGCAGGCTGGTCTCCAACGTCAGGCAGTCGCGGCCCTGGCTCTGCCACAGTCCGGGAACGGAGCACGCCTGCGCCTCCGCGCCGGTGAGCACGTAGCCGCGCGCGTCGAGGGCGAGCGCGCCGGACAGCCACTCGGTGTGAGGGTCTGCGCCGGTGAAGACGAACAGGGCCCGCACGGCGAGGTGGCGGTGCTCGCCCGTACGGTGGTCGACCACGGTGACCGCCTCCAGTGCCTTGTCGCCGAGTGCCTCGGTCACCTCGGTGTGCAGCAGCACCCGCACCCGCGGGTGGCGCTCGATCTGATCGATCAGGTACCGGGACATGTGCGCCTCGAGGCTCGGCCCACGGACGAGCAGATACACGTCCGGTGCGTACCCGGCCAGGAAGAGCACGGCCTGGCCCGCGGAGTTGCCGCCGCCGACCACCGCCACCGGGTCGGTACGGCACTGCTGGGCCTCGTAGACGGTCGCCGAGTAGTGGACGCTCGCGCCCTCCAGCGGTTCGATGCCGGGCACTTGGAGGCGGCGGTAGCGTGCGCCGGTGGCCAGGACGACGGTACGGGCGGTGATCTCGCTGCCGTCGGCGAAGTTGACGGCGTAGTGGCCGCCCCGCGGTTCGAGCCGGGCCGCCTCCGCCGGGACGCTGATCCGGGCGCCGAACTTGTCCGCCTGGAGCACAGCGCGCTCGGTGAGTTCGGCGCCGGAGATGCCGGAGGGGAAGCCGAAGCAGTTGTCGATGCGGGAGGACGTCCCGGCCTGGCCACCGGTGGCCATGGCCTCCACCACGGTCGTGCCGAGGCCCTCCGAGGCGGCATTCACGGCGGCGGCGAGACCGGCCGGACCGGAGCCGACGATCAGGAGATCGCCGTGGCCGTTGCCCGACGGCAGGGGTGGCAGGCCGATGAGCCGGGCCAGTTCGGCGTTGCTCGGATTGCGCAGCAAGGTCGTGCCCCGCCAGATCACCAGCGGCGTCTGCTCCGGACCGACCGCGAAGCGGCGCAGCAGCGCTTCGGCCTCCTCGTCCGTCTCCAGATCGATCCAGCGGTGCGGCAGCCGGTTGCGGGCGGCGAACTCGCGCAGCCGCCGGGTGTCGGGCGAATAGCGCGAGCCGATGATGCGGAAACCGGCGCCCTGCCCGACGAGCAGAGCACGGCGCCCCAGGCAGGCGCGCAGCACCACGTCGCCAAGGATGGAGTCCCGGGTCACCAGGTCACGCAGCTGCGCCATGGAGAGGGCGAGGATCTCGCCGGGGTCCCTGACCACGGCGGTGCAGAAGGCCACTTGCCCCTTCAGCAGACCGAGTTCGCCGATGAAGCGGCCGGGGCCGTGCACACGCAGCAGGTGTTGTTCGGGCGTGCCGTAGCCCTCGACGATGGCGACCGAACCACTCAGCACGACGTAGAACGTCTCGCACCGCTCCCCCTCCCGGATGAGCACATCACCGGCATCGACCGCGCGCCGCCGGCCGTGCTGCGCCAGGCGGGCCAACTGGACGTCCGACAGGCGGGGATAGGCGCCGTAGATGTCGGGGGTCTCGAAGGGGACGCTCTCCTCCGCTGCGTCCGGCACCGGCGCCGCGCCCGGCCGCGTCTCGTCGCCGGGCATCACACGAACGCCTCATGGACGTAGCACCACCGCCAGTCCTCGCCGGGCTCCAGCGACGCCACGATCGGATGGCCGGCGGCGGCGGCGTGCCGGCGGGCGTGCCGGTTCGGCGAGGAATCGCAGCAGCCGACGTGGCCGCAGGTCAGGCAGAGCCTGAGGTGGACCCAGGGGGAATGCGTGGCCAGGCACTCCTCGCACCCCGGGGCGCGCGGGGTGACGGGGCGTACGAGGGCGAGGTGGGGGTCGGTCCGTACGGTCATGGGCGATCATCCTTTCCCGGCCGGTGCGCGGCCCGCGAGCGACTGCTCCACCCACCGCCGCAAGGCAGGGGCGGGTGCGGCACCCGACTGCCGGGCGATGGTCTGGCCTTTGTCGAGGACCAGCAGCGTCGGTACCGCCTGGACCGCGAACCGCCGGGCCAGGCCCGGATTCTCGTCGATGTCGACCTTGACCAGCTTGATCTTTCCCGCGAGATCGGCGGCGACCTTCTCCAGCGCGGGGCTCACCATGCGGCACGGGCCGCACCAGGTGGCCCACAGGTCGACCACGACGGGCACAGTGGCCTGCTCGACGACGTCGGCGAAGTCGTCGTCGCCCGCGTCCGCGACCCAGGGCAGAGGCTGCTTGCAGTTGCCGCACCTGGGGCGGCCGTCGGCGGCCGCCGGCACCCGGTTGGTGCGCCCGCAGTGCGGGCAGGTGACGTTGCCGGCGCGCGCGGTGCTCATGCCGCCCTCGGTCCCGTCACGTCCTCGGGCTGGTCGTAGGTGACCACCAGTTCTCCGTGCTCGGCGTCGACGCGCACCTTCGCGCCGTCCTGGACGTCGCCGCGCAACAGGGACCGTCCGACGAGGGTTTCGACCTCGTGGGAGATGTAGCGGCGCAGCGGGCGGGCCCCGTACACCGGGTCGTACCCCTGATGAGCGATCACCTGCCGGGCGGCGTCGGTGAGTTCGACGGTGATACGGCGTTCGGCCAGGCGACGGCGCAGTTCGTCGAACTGCAGCTCCACGATGCGCTCGATCTGACGCTCACCGAGCGGCTTGAACAGCACGATGTCGTCGACGCGGTTCAGGAATTCGGGGCGGAAGTGCCCGCGCAGCTCGCCCATCACCAGGGCGCGGGCGTCCGGCTTGATCTCACCCTCGGCGGTGGCGCCGTCGAGGAGGTGCTCGGAGCCGATGTTGGACGTCATGATGATCACGGTGTTGCGGAAGTCGACCGTGCGGCCCTGGGCATCGGTGATGCGGCCGTCGTCGAGGATCTGCAGCAGGGTGTTGAAGACATCGGTGTGCGCCTTCTCGATCTCGTCGAACAGCACGACCGAGTACGGCTTGCGGCGTACGGCCTCGGTGAGCTGGCCGCCTTCCTCGTAGCCGACGTATCCGGGCGGTGCGCCCATGAGCCGGCTGACGGTGTGGCGCTCCTGGTACTCGCTCATGTCGAGGCGGACCATGTTCTCCTCGGAGTCGAACAGGGCCCGGGCGAGGGTCTTGGCCAGCTCGGTCTTCCCGACGCCGGTGGGGCCGAGGAAGATGAACGAGCCGATGGGGCGGCGTGGGTCGCGGATGCCGGAGCGGGCGCGGATGATGGCGTCGGCGACGAGCTTGACGGCCTCGTCCTGGCCGATGACCCGCTCGCGCAGGATCTCGTCGAGGCGCAGCAGTTTCTCGCGTTCGCCCTCCTGGAGACGGGCGACGGGGATGCCGGTCCAGGCGGCGACGATCTCGGCGATCTCCTCCTCGGTGACGACCTCCCGCAGCAGCGGGTTCTGTCCTTGTTTGGCGGCCAGTTGCTCCTCCTCCGCGGCGAGCCGGCGCTCCAGGTCCTGAAGACGGCCGTAGCGCAGTTCGGCGGCTCGGTTGAGGTCGTAGGCGCGTTCGGCCTCCTCCGCTTCGTGGCGCACCTGCTCCAGTTCCTGGCGCAGTTCCTGCACGCGGCGGATGGCCTGCCGTTCGGCCTCCCACTGGGCGTGTTTGGCGTCGGCCTCGCCGCGCAGGTCGGTCAGCTCCCTGCGCAGTTCCTCCAGTCGGGCCTTGCTGGCGGGGTCGGTCTCCTTGGACAGGGCCGCCTCCTCGATCTCCAGGCGGGTGACGCGGCGGGTGATCTCGTCGAGTTCGGCGGGCATCGAGTCGATCTCGGTGCGCAGCCGGGCGCACGCCTCGTCGACGAGGTCGATGGCCTTGTCGGGCAGGAACCGGTCGGTGATGTAGCGGTGGCTGAGGGTGGCCGCGGAGACCAGCGCGGTGTCCTGGATCTTCACGCCGTGGAAGACCTCCAGGCGTTCGCGCAGTCCGCGCAGGATGGAGATGGTGTCCTCCACGCTCGGCTCGTCCACCAGGACCTGCTGGAAGCGGCGTTCGAGAGCGGCGTCCTTCTCGATGTGCTTGCGGTACTCGTCGAGGGTGGTGGCGCCGATCATGTGGAGTTCGCCGCGGGCGAGCATCGGCTTGAGCATGTTGCCCGCGTCCATGGCCCCTTCGGCGGCGCCCGCGCCGACGACGGTGTGCAGTTCGTCGATGAAGAGCAGGATGCGTCCTTGGGCGGCCTTGACCTCGCTGAGCACGGCCTTGAGGCGTTCCTCGAACTCACCGCGGTACTTGGCGCCGGCGACCAGGGAGCCCATGTCGAGGGCGAACACCGTCTTGTCGCGGAGTCCTTCGGGTACGTCGCCGCGGACGATGCGCTGGGCGAGGCCCTCGACGATGGCGGTCTTGCCGACGCCGGGGTCGCCGATGAGGACGGGGTTGTTCTTCGTCTTGCGGCTGAGGATCTGGGTGACGCGGCGGATCTCGGTGTCCCGGCCGATGACCGGGTCGAGCCTGCCGGACCTGGCCTCGAGGACGAGATCGCGGCCGTACTTCTCCAGGGCCTCGTAGGCCACTTCGGGGTTGGCGGAGGTGACGCGCTGGTTGCCGCGTACCTGGGTGAGCGCGCTCAGGAACGAGTCCCTGGTGATGCCGGCCTGTTTGAGCAGCCGCCCGGCGGCGGTCGAGGAGCCCTCCTCGGCCAGGGCGAGCACAAGGTGCTCCACGGACACGTACTCGTCCTTGAGGCGTTTGGCCTCCCGTTCGGCGGCATCGAGCAGACGGGCGAGGCGCTGGGTGACGAAGACCTGGCCGGGTGCCGCGCCGGGGCCGGTGACCTTCGGACGGCGGGAGAGTTCCTCGCGCACGGCGGCGCGCAGCTCCTTCGGCTCGGTGCCGGCCTGCTGCAGCAACCGCGGGATCAGACCGTCCTCCTGATCGAGAAGGGCGAGCAGCAGGTGTTCCCCGTCGACCTCGGTGTGCCCCATGCGGACGGCGGCGGTCTGGGCCTCCTGCAGGGCTTCCTGGGACTTCTGGGTGAGACTGTTCATGTCCATGGGGGTGTTTCACTCCTCGTGCCGGCGCGGCGCAGGGCGGCTTCGAGCAAGCTGATGCGGTCCAGCAGGTCCAGCACCAGGCCGATGGATGCGTAGTTGAGGCAGAGTCCGGAGCGCAGCCGCTGGATGCGGGCGAGGACTGTCGGGGCCGTCGGGTCGAACACCAGGTGCCCCGCGGCGTCGCGCTCGGCGTCGACCAGGCCGAGGGCGACGAACCGGCGGACCAGATCGGGGTGGAGGCCCGAGCGACGGGCCACGGCGTCCAGCGAGAGCCTGGGGACAGGCACGAGCGCGTACCGGACAGCCGTCGAGGCGGTGAGGTCGGCGCCCGTCCGCACCGGACGGTTGCCCACGCCGGCCCGGCCGATGCCGGCCGCTCCCGCGGGTCGGTCGTTCATCGCGTCCTCCTGGGGTCGAACGAGGAGGTGGCGGCGAGCTCCTCGAACAGTTCGCGCTCCCGGTCGCCGAGGGTGGGCGGCACCACGACACGGAGTTCGGCGTACAGATCGCCGTTCGCGCCTCGCGGGTTCGGCATGCCCTCGCCGCGCAGCCGCAGCCGTCGGCCGCTGGACGAGCCCGCGGGCACCGTGACCTTGGCCGTGCCGCCGCCGGGGGTGGGCACCGGCACGGTCGCACCCAGGGCCGCCTCCCAGGGGGCGACCGGGACCTCTACATGCACGTCGCGGCCGTCCAGCCGGAACCGGGGGTGGGGCTGGATGCGCACCCGCAGGTACAGGTCGCCCGCGGGGGCGTCACCACTGCCCCGGGCGCCCTGCCCCGCCAGCCGGATGCGCTGCCCGTCGACGACACCCCGCGGCACGTCGACCTCGTACCGCCGAGGCTGCCCCGTGGGACCGGCGAGTGTGACGGTGCGACGGCCGCCTCGGTACGCCTCCTCGACGGTGAGCGGCAGTTCGGCCTCCTGGTCGGCTCCGGGGACGCCGCCTCGGGCGGCGCCGGCTCCGAACAGGGAGCCGAACAGGTCCTCGATGTCGATGCCCTCCGCTCCGAAGTCGCCACCGAAGCCGGTGGTGTACCGAACACGGGGGCCGCCCGCGCCCGCGGTCCTGCGAGCGCGGAAGCCGCCGCCCGCTCCGGCCGCGACCCGTTCGTCGAAGTCCTCGGGGATCTTGCGGAAGTCCTCGCCGAAGCGGTCGTAACGGGCCCGGGTCTTCGGGTCGGACAGGACGCTGTACGCCTCGTTGATGTCCTTGAAGCGTTCCTCCGCCCCGGGATCCTTGTTGACGTCGGGGTGGTACTTGCGGGCGAGTTTGCGATAGGCCTGCTGGATCTCGTCCTGGCTCGCGGTCCGCGACACGCCCAGCACCTCGTAGAAGTCCCGTGCCATGACCGGTCACTCCCGCTTCGCGACCGTCACGGCGGCGGGCCTGAGCTGCCGTTCACCGTCACCGTAGCCGGAGCGCAGCACCTCGACGACGGTTCCCGGTGGGGCGTCGGGGTCCTGGACGACGCCGACCACCTCGTGCCGGGCCGGGTCGAAGGCGACGCCGGTCTCCGCGTGCCGCGGGTAGCCGAGCCGTTCGAGGACGTTCACCGCCTGGTCGCGGACCGCCCGGACGCCCTCCACGATCGCACCCGGATCGGCGCCGGCATGGGTCAGGGCGAGTTCGAGATTGTCCAGGACGGGCAGGAAGGCGGCCGCCGTGCGGGAACGCTCGGCCGCCCGCTCCCGCTCCAGTTCCCTGGCGTGGCGCTTGCGCAGGTTGTCGAGGTCGGCGAGCGCGCGCCGCCAGCGGTCCTCCAGTTCCTGGATCGCGGTCGTGTACTCGTCCTCGGCCGGCGTGGGGCCGGCGGCGTCGGGTCCCGGTTCGTCGTTCGCCTCTTCCGGCCGGGGCGACGGACCCGGTTGCGGCAGATCCCGACGAGGAGGGCGTACGGCGCCTTCCGGGACGGGTTCGACCGGCTCCGGCGCGGCCCGGTCGGGTTCCTGGGGACGGCTGGGCATGGCGCGCCTCAGTCCTTGTCGAACTCGGCGTCGATGACGTCGTCGTCACCGCCGCCCGGACCACCGCTCGCGCCGCCCCCGGTGGTGTCCTGGCCGGGACCGCCTGCGGCAGCGGCGCCCTGATGGGCCGCCAGCCCGGCGAGCATCTGCTGGAGTTCGGAGGTCAGCGGCCGCACGCGCTCCACACCTGCCTCATCCTTGACCGCCGCCCGGGCGTCGGACACGAGCATCTCAGCGCGTGCCTTCTCGTGCGCGGGCGCCGCGTCGCCCAGTTCGGTGAGGCGCTTCTCGACCTGGTAGGCGACGGCGTCGAGCTCGTTGCGGGCGTCGACGGCCTCGCGGAGTGCCTGGTCCTGGCCCCGGTTGCGCTCGGCCTCCTGGACCATGCGTTCGACCTCACTGCGGTCCAGGTTGGAGCTCTCGCTGATGGTGATGCCCTGTTCCTTGCCGGTGTCCCGGTCACGTGCCTTGACGTCGAGGATGCCGTTGGCGTCGATGTCGAAGGTGACCTCGATCTGCGGTTCGCCCCGCGGCGCCGGGCGGATGTCGGTGAGCTGGAACCGGCCGAGCACCCGGTTGTCGGCGGCCCGTTCGCGCTCGCCCTGGAGGACGACGATGTCGACGGCGGGCTGGTTGTCCTCGGCGGTGGAGAAGGTTTCGGTGCGACGGACGGGGATGGTGGTGTTCCGCTCGATGATCTTCGTCATCACGCCCCCGCGTGTCTCGACACCCAGTGACAGGGGTGTGACGTCGAGGAGCAGGACGTCCTTGACCTCGCCCTTGAGCACCCCGGCCTGGATCGCGGCGCCCAGGGCGACGACCTCGTCGGGGTTGACGCTCATGTTGGGTTCCTTGCCGCCGGTCAGCCGGCGCACGAGGGCCTGGACCGCCGGGACACGGGTGGAACCGCCGACGAGGATGACCTCGTCGATGTCGCTCTCGCCGACCTTGGCGTCGGCCATGGCCTGCTGGACCGGTCCCAGGCACCGCTCCACCAAGTCGCCGGTGATCTGCTCGAACGTGGACCGCATGATCGAGTCGGTGAGATGCTTGGGGCCCGAGGCGTCGGCGGTGATGAACGGCAGGCTCACCTGCGTCTGCGTCACCGAACTCAGCTCGGTCTTGGCCTTCTCCGCCGCCTCGAAGAGGCGTTGCAGCGCCTGCGGGTCCTTGCGCAGGTCGATGCCGTTCTCCTTCTGGAAGTCGTCCGCGAGGTAATCCACCAGACGCCGGTCGAAGTCGTCGCCGCCCAGGTGGCTGTCACCGGCGGTGGAGCGCACCTCCACCACGCCGTCGCCGACGTCGAGGATGCTCACGTCGAAGGTGCCGCCGCCCAGATCGAAGACGAGGACGGTCTCGTGATGCTTCTTGTCCAAGCCGTACGCGAGAGCCGCCGCGGTCGGCTCGTTGATGATCCGCAGCACCTCCAGTCCCGCGATCCGTCCGGCGTCCTTGGTGGCGGTGCGCTGAGCGTCGTTGAAGTAGGCGGGCACCGTGATGACCGCCTCCGTGACCCGCTCCCCCAGCTGCTTGGAAGCGTCGTCGGCGAGTTTCCGCAGTACCTGGGCGCTGATCTCCTCGGGCGCGTACAGCTTGTCGCGCACCTTGAAGCGGGCCGCCCCGCCGTCGCCCTCGACGACGTCGTACGCCACCGCCCTGGCCTCGTCGGAGATCTCGTCGAAGTGCCGGCCGATGAACCGCTTGGCCGAGTAGATGGTGCCCTTCGGGTTGAGGATCGCCTGGCGCCGGGCCAGCTGGCCCACCAGGCGCTCGCCGGTATCGGTGAAGGCCACCACGGACGGTGTCGTGCGGTTGCCCTCGCTGTTGGGCACGACGGACGGCTCGCCGCCCTCCCATACGGCGATCACCGAGTTGGTGGTGCCCAGGTCGATGCCCACTGCCTTCGCCATGAGGAACTCCTCCCGGTCCGGCGCCTGCGCCGACTCTCCGGATCGTGTTCGTTCAGGTACGGGCTGGAACCTCCGCCGGTGGTCCGCAGCCCGCCGATCAGCCCTACAGCCTCGTCGGTGACCACCTCGTCCACCACGACCTCGTACCGGCCCGGCCCATCAAGCGGAGCGAGGCGAAGTACCGCGGACCCGCCGCTCAGGGCCGGCAGCAGCGTGCCGAACAGCGCGCCGCCGACCACTCCGAAGATCAGCCCGCACAGGGCTGGGGCGGGGCGGAGAGGACGGGGTCGTGCCAGTCCCCTTCCTGCCGGCGCTCACGGAGGGTTTCGAACACCTCCCAGGGTGGCGAGCCGAGTGGCTCCACGCCTGCGCCTGGCGAGTCAGAAATGCACGGGCCCGGTCCCCCCACGAGTACAAAGGGAGTCATTCGCGCATATCGGATAGGCCGGCCCGTGAGCGGGTACGCGAAGCACCGCTCCTCCCTGTGGATTCGGAGAGAACGGAGTGATCCCATGGCCGGCATCCGGGCGCACAACCCGCACCGCCAGCGCGCCGACTGGGCGAGCAGCCTTCCGCGGCCCTGCGGTTCTGCCCGGAAAGAGCCTCGCCCACCCGCTCCGACCCCAGCCGACCCTGCCCCCCCAGAACTGATGGCACTCTCCTGCGCTCTGTTCGACACCCCGGACGAAGACGAGATCCTGCGCTTGGCCATGGACCACGTGGCCGCCGCGGGGCCGTACAGCGCCGAGGCCGGATACCTCGAGGGAGACGGCGGCCTGGTCCCCAGCCCGTGGAACGGAGAGCTCCATGCCCCGGCCGTGGACTGCAGGGTGCGGGAGCTGGCCGGGCAAGACGGCCCTGTGACCGTACCCGGCCGGCCCTGGGGCCGGGCCCTGGGGCTCCGCGGACTGGAGAGGCTCCACGGCTACCTCGTGGTGACCTCCCGCTCCCGGCCCACCGAAGCCGAGTACTCCCTGCTCGTCACGCTCGTCCGGTACACCGCCGCCGCACTGTCGGTCGCCTTCGCACACCGCCGCCAACGTGAGGACGCGCAGGAACTGCACCGGCTGAGGGAGGAACGCACAACACTCCAGCGACAGCTGATCCGCGTCGCGGCTCAGCTGGAGTACCAGCGGGCCGTTCACGCGCTCATGACCGACGTCGCTGCCTCGGGCGGCGGCGAGGAAGCCGTCACCCGCGCACTGCACGGGCTCACCGGACTCCCCGCGCTGGTCGAGGACCGCTTCGGTCGTCTGAGGTCCTGGACCGGGCCCGGCCGCCCAGACCCCTATCCGGAGCCGGACCCCGTGCGTCAGGGCGAAATGCTGCACGCCGTCGCCCGAGAGGCCGGGCCGGTGCGGATAAAGGACCGGCTGATCACCCTGGTCCGCCCGCACGGCGAGATCCTGGGCGTGCTGGCCCTGGTCGATGCCCGGGACGAGGCCGACGAGCACACCGTGCTCGCCCTCGAACTCGCCGCCACGTCGCTCGCCCTCGAACTGGCGCACCTGCGCAATCTGGCCGAGGTGGAGCTGAGGCTGCACCGCGAGCTGGTCGACGACCTCCTGGCAGGGACTGACGAAGCGAGCGCCTACGCCCGGTCCGAGGCAGTCGGACACGACCTGCACCGCAGCCACTACGTCATTGTGGTGCAGTGGTCGAACCGGACTGCGGACGACTCCTTCACGCAGACCGTGGGCCGGGCGGCCTCTGCGGTGGGCATGCGCTCGCTGCTGACCCGACGTTCCGATCACGTCGTCCTTGTCGCCGACGGCAGGCCGCACGGCCGCGCGCTGCACGAGGCGCTCGCTCGGGAGACCGGGACACGGTCGGGGACGATCGGTGTGAGCGCCCGTTGCGACTCCCCGCACGAGATCCCGCACCGCTACCAGGAGGCGCAGCGCGCCCTGGAAGTGCGCCGCCACTCCCGCGAGCGCTACGGCACGACGTTCTTCGACGAGCTGGGCCTCTACCGCATCCTGGGGCCTGGGAACGATTACCGGGAACTGGAGACGTTCGTCCACGAGTGGCTCGGGCAGCTCATCGACTACGACTCCCGGCACCACACGGCCATGGTGGAGACCCTGTCCCGGTACTTCGACTGCGGCGGCAACTACGACGAGACCGCCGAATCCCTGGCGATCCACCGCAGCACCCTACGCTACCGACTTCAGCGCATCCGTGACATCAGCGGCAACGACCTCGCGAACGTCGAGGACCGGCTGAACCTCCAGGTGGCGACCCGAGTGTGGAAAATCGTGATGGGCGGACACGGCTGACCCGACGGCCGCTGGGCGATCTCTGCCGTGACCCGCCGCCGTAGAACCCCAGCCGGAGCATCGCGGCCGGGTTTCGTCGTCTCACGATGTTGGCCGCGCTCGCCGGGATGCGGCACTGTGAGTTGGGCAGGTGGTCGCCGGATGCCGTCAGCCGCCCCAGGAGACCGCTCCCGGGCTGTTCCGCCACCGGCTCACGGGCGGGCTCATCAGGGGCCGGCCCCTGGGTGGCGTCCGGGGTCCGAGCGTCTTCCCCGGCTCACTCGGCACGGGGGCGGACCAGGCCGTGATCGTAGGCGAAGATAACCGCCTGAACACGGTCGCGGGCACCGATCTTGGACAGAACGTGGCCGACATGTGTCTTCACCGTGGACTCCGACAGGACGAATCGGCCGGCGATCTCACTGTTGCTCCAGCCCTTGCCGATGGCGACGAGGATCTCGCGCTCTCGGTCGGTGAGAGAGCCCAGCCTCAGGTCCTCCGCGGAGCCGTCACCGCCCGGCGGCACGAGCCGGGCGAACTCGTGGAGGAGGCGGCGGGTGAGTGCGGGGGCGATCACTGCATCCCCGACGGCGACCGCGCGGATGCCTGCCAGGAGTTCCTCGGGGCGTGCGTCCTTGAGGAGGAAGCCGCTGGCTCCGGCGCGCAGGGCCGCGTAGACGTACTCGTCGAGGTCGAAGGTGGTCAGGATGAGGACGCGGGAGCGGTCACCGGTGGCGACGATCCGGCGGGTGGCCTCGATGCCGTCCATGCCGGGCATGCGCACGTCCATGAGGACGACGTCGGGGCGCAGTTCGGCGGCCTTGCGCACGGCTTCGGCTCCGTGCGCGGCCTCGCCGACCACCTCCGTCTCGGACACGGAGTCCAGCAGCATGCGGAAGCCGTACCGCTGCAGCGGCTGGTCATCCACGATGAGCACCGTGGTCACCCGGCAGCACCGCCCCGGGGCGCGAGGTCGAGGGTGGCGCGCACCGTCCAGCCCGGGCCGGCGGGACCGGCGCTGACGTGCCCTCCGTAGAGTGCCGCTCGTTCTCGCATGCCCACCAGGCCGTGTCCCTCCTCGTTCGCCGGGCCAGGACGGCCGGCCGGTGCGGGTGGCCCGGAGTCCTGGACGGTGATGGTCAACCGTGCGTCCTCGACGACGACGGCCAGGTTCGCACGGGTGCCCGCGCCGGCGTGTTTGAGGGTGTTCGTCAGGGCCTCCTGCACGATGCGGTAGACCGTGAGCTGCACCCCGCTGTCGAGGGCGTCGACATCACCGGCCGTACGGTAGACGACCTCCAGGCCGGCGGCGCGCACACCGTCGCACAGCGTGTCGATGTCCGTGAGGCCGGGCTGCGGGCTCAGTTCGGGCTCGGTCGGCGGGCCGTCCGCCTCGCGCAGCACACCGAGTACCCGGCGCAGTTCGCCCAGAGCCTGGCGACCCGTGTCGCCGATGAGGTGCAGGGCTTCCCTTCCTCGCTCCGGGGCGGCGGCCGTGGCGTAGGCGCCCGCGTCGGCGAGGGTGATGATGACGGACAGGTTGTGGCCGACGATGTCGTGCATCTCGCGGGCCACCCGCGTCCGCTCGGCCGCGACGGCCAGCTTGCCGCGCTGGTCGCGTTCGATCTCCAGTCGGGCCGCCCGGTCGCGCAGCCCGGCCAGCTGGGCCCGCCGGATGCGGATCACCAGGCCCAGGGCGAGGGCCGCGGTCGCGGTGCTGAGCAGGAAGAACAGCGCGTCCCACACCGACATCGCCGCCGATACCCTCGCCGCAACCAGCGCGAGTGCCCCTGCTGTCGCCGCGCAGGCCCACGGCAGCTGCCGTAGCCGTCCGTGCAGGGTCAGGCTGTACAGGGCGACGAAGAGGGCGACGTCCGCCCGGAGCGCGGCGCCGAACGACCACTGGAGAACGAACACGGCCGTGACGGCGCCGAAGGCGACGGCGGGCGCCCGGCGTCGCCACAGCAGCGGCAGTACCAGCCCGGCCTGCAGGGCCAGCATCCCCACCACGGGCAACCGGGTGAACGCCACCCGGAAGCGGCTCGGGCCGTCACCGTCTCCGTCCCCGCCGAGCACACCGACCGCGTGCAGCACGTCCGGCAGGCAGAAGAGCAGGAAGACCAGGACCACCACCGCGGTGTCCAGGACCCACGGTCGGGCCCGGTCGGCATGCCGGAGCCGCTGGCCGGCCCGGCCGAGCCGGGCGACCAGCGGCCCCATCCCGCTGAGGTCTTCAGTGGTCACGGAGGTCACCACACCATCATGCGCAGCCGGTGATCAGACGTCGCTGCGCACCAGCCGGTACGCCGCTCCGGCCAGCGCCAGGACCGTCCAGCCGAGGAAGACCAGCAGCCCGGCGCCCGGTGACAGGGTGGTGGAGTCGTGAGTCAGTGCGAAGATCGACTCGCCGGCGTGGCTCGGCAGGTAGGGGTCGATGTCTCCCTGCCACGAGCTGGGCAGCAGAGAGACGAGCCCGGGTACGAGCATGAGGGCGGCGACGAGCACTGAGATGCCAGCGGCCACCGAGCGCAGCAGCGCGCCCAGGGCGGTGCCGATCACGCCGACCAGGCCCAGGTAGAGTCCGGCACCCAGCAGACTCCGTACGACACCGGAGTGACCGAGGCCCATGGCAGCGGGCGTGCCGGACACTATCCGGCTGCCGACGAGGAACGCGACGAACGCGCCGGCGGTCGCGACCACCAGCGCGACCAGGCCGTACACCGCGGCCTTGGACCACAGCACCGGCAGTCGGCGTGGTACGGCCGCAACGGTCGAGCGGATCATGCCGGTGGAGTACTCGGCCGCCGTGACCAGCACGCCGAGCACGCCGAGGGCGAGCTGGGCGAAGTTCGTGCCGAAGAGGGACAGGCTCGCGGCGGTCGCGGTGGCGAAGTCGCGGTCCATGTGCCGGCCGGAGTCGAGATTGGACTTGTAGTGGCTCGCGGCGATGATGCCGAAGGCGACGAGGAACAGCAGGCCCAGGCCGAGGGTGATCCAGGTGGAGCGCAGGGACCATAGCTTGGCCCACTCGGAGGCCAGCACGCGTCGGCCGGTCACCCGGTAGACGGGCCGGGCCTGGACGGCCGGCGCGGTCCCGGGGGTCTCGGGAGTTGCCGTGAGGGTGCTCATGCCGCGCTCCCGGAGGTCTCGATGCCGGTCGTCCCGTGGTACTCCACGGCGTCCCTCGTCAGTTCCATGAACGCCTCCTCCAGCGACACCGCCTTCGTGGTCAGCTCGAACAGGGGGATCCCGTGCTTGGCCGCCCGCAACCCGATCTCGCGGGCGGACAGCCCGGTGACCTGTAGTTCCTCGGAGCCGATGCGGCCGGTGATCTCCACGTCCGGCCCGGCCAGCACGTCCCTCAGCTGCGCGGGGTCATCCGTGGCGACCTTTACGGTGTCGCCGCCCGCCTCGCGCACCAGGTCCTGCACGGTCGTGTCGGCCAGCAGCCGTCCCCGGCCGACGATGATCAGGTGGTCCGCGACCAGGGACACCTCGCTCATCAGGTGCGAGGAGACGAACACCGTGCGCCCCTCGGCCGCGAGGGTGGTGAGCAGGTTCCGGATCCAGAGGACGCCCTCGGGGTCCAGTCCGTTGACGGGCTCGTCGAGCATCACCGTCTGCGGGTCGCCGAGCAGGGCTGCCGCGATGCCGAGCCGCTGCCCCATGCCGAGGGAGAAGGCACCGGCCCGCTTCTTCGCGACGCTGCCGAGACCGGCGAGTTCGATGACCTCGTCGACCCTGCGGCGGGGGATGCCGTGGGTCAGCGCGAGCGCACGGAGGTGGTTGCAGGCCGAGCGGCCCGGGTGGATCGACTTCGCCTCCAGCAGCGCCCCGACCTCCTGCAACGGCGCCTGGTGGCGGGCGTAACGGTGTCCGTTCACCATGACGGAACCGCTCGTCGGAGCGTCCAGTCCTACGATCATGCGCATCGTCGTGGACTTGCCCGCACCGTTGGGCCCCAGGAAGCCGGTCACCGTGCCGGGCTTCACGGTGAAGTCCAGCCCGTCGACGGCGGTCTTCTCCCCGTACCTCTTGGTGAGCTGCTGTGCCTCGATCATCGGTGTTCTCTCTTCTCGGACTCCGGCGCCCGCAACGCCCGGCGCCCCGTGACTCACGCTAAGCCCGCGATCTGCCGGATCCGGTGGTACCCGGGCGTGATCAGTGACTGCCGCGTAGTACCGCGGTACTAGACCTACCGGCCAAGTCCGGCTGGCCGGGTCGCGGAAGTGCCGAGGACCGGGTGCTGCAGGCCCTTCCTCCGCGCACTGCCCGTGTGCGTCGTCGGCCGACCCGGCACGGGCGAGGCGTGGCGGCTCCCCGCGGCCTTACGGATCTCACCAACAACCAAGGCTCTGACCAGGGAGAATGGAGAACGCTCGCTGGAGTACCTAGGGTCAGCGCGTGGCTTTTATTGTGGTGTGCGAAGACGACGCGGCGGTCCGCGACGTCCTCAAGCGCGCGCTCGAGCACGACGGCCATACGGTCGCGGTCGCTTCTACGGCGGACAGCCTGCTGCGGAACCTTGATCCGGTCCCTCACCTGGTCGTCCTGGATCTGGGGCTCCCGGACGCTGATGGCCGCGATGTCTGCGTGGCGTTGCGGGCACGCGGCATTGATACGCCGGTGCTGATGCTCACCGCCCTGGACGGCATGCATCACAAGGTGGGGGGCTTCGAGGCGGGAGCCGACGACTACATGACGAAGCCGTTCGACGTCCCGGAGTTGCTGGTGAGGGTCCGAGCCCTGCTGCGCAGAACAACCGCGACGACTCCGCCGAGGGGCGTCGTTCTCGATCCGGCGAAACACGTCGTGATCCACGGTTCGGCAAGCGAGAGCCTGACGCCGACCGAGTTCCGGTTGCTGGGCAGGCTCATCGCTTCGCAGGGCGACGCTGTACGCCGCCACGCCCTCGTCGCTGCCGGCTGGCCGCATGGCGCGCAGGTCAGCGACAACACCCTTGACTCCTTCGTTCGCCGGCTGCGGACCAAACTCGGTGCGCTGGGCGTGGCCGATCGCCTGGCGACGGTCCGTGGGGTGGGCTATCGATGGCAGTGACGGGCTTCCGCGGGAGGGTCGTCGCGCTTGCGGTTCTGATTGCGACGGCGGTGGTCGCCGTACTGGTGGTGGTCTCGCACGTGTTGCTGAGCCGGGTGACGGACGCCGACGCGAACGCTCTGGCGCATACGCGTGCAGAGGCGGTGGCGGCGAATGTCGGCGTACGCGGTGGCCGCGTCGTGCTGATCGAGAGCGGCAACGAAGCGCTGGACACGGTCTCGTGGGTGTATGCCGATGGACACCTCGTCGACGGGATCGTGCCGGGCAGCGTCCTTGACCGCGTCGAGGCACTTGCCGGCTCCGGGCAGTCCCAGACCACCACGGTCGGCAGATACCTTCTGTACGCCCGGCCGATCCGGCTCGATGGCCACCGCGTCGTGGCGGTCGTGAGGGTGGATCTGACGCCGTACGAGACGTCGGAGCAGCGCAGCCTGGCGATGTCGCTCATCTTGGGTGGCATCACGATCCTGCTCGCAGGCATCGTCGGATACCTCGTGGTGGGTCGTGCGTTGCGGGTGGTTCACGACATGGCCGCTCTTGCCGACGACTGGGGCGACCACGAACCCGGGCGCCGATTCAACCTCGGCGTTCCCCGCGATGAATTCGGGGAACTCGGCCGAACTCTGGATCGCCTGCTCGACCGCATTGACAAGGCGCTCGCGGACGAGCGCCGGCTCACCGATGAGATCGCCCACGAGTTGCGGACGCCCTTGACGGCCCTGCGGGGCGAGGCGCAGTTGGCGCAGCTCTCCGGTCACCAGGTGGCACCGGAGTCCGTTCTGACCGAGGTCGATCGCCTGAACACGGCGATCACGACGATTCTTGGTGCCGCCCGGACACGGATCGATGGCGGTACCCGCTGCGATCTCGGGGCGGCGGCACGGCAGGCGATCGCTGGTCGCTCCATTGAACTCGCCATCCCGGCCGACCTCGATGTCGCCGTGCCGACCGAACTCGTCGTGGCTCTGTTGGCACCTCTGCTGGAGAACGGCCTGCGGCATGCGAGGTCGCGCGTCTGGGTCACGGCGCGCATCCGGCCCCAGGGGGTCGTGATCGATGTCCTCGACGATGGTCCGGGGTTCGATCCGGCGGAGGTCGACCGGGTCTTCGAAGCGGGCGTGACCAGCGGCAAGGGGCACGGGTTGGGGCTGGCCGTGGTCAGGCGTCTCGCCGCGTCCGCGGGAGTGGCAGTCCGTGCGATCGCGGATGCTCACGGTCGCATCGAAGTGACCTTCCCCGCACCGGAAGCGATCGCCTAGTCAGGTTGTGTGCAGGTTGGCCGCGCCAACCTCGTCGCATGACAACGACGAGCGAAGCCCGCACACGCCGCCGTGGGCGGCTGATGCTGAACAAGGTTCCCGAGGTCACCATCTGGTTCTGGGTGATCAAGATCCTGTGCACGACCGTCGGTGAGAGTTTCGCCGACTGGATCAACATGAAGCTGGGCGTCGGCCTGGTGAACACCGCCTGGATCTTCACCGCGGTGTTCGTGGCGGTTCTGGGCGTCCAGCTGCGCCTCAAGCGGTACGTCCCCTTCCCGTACTGGCTGACCGTGCTCGTTGTCAGTGTCACGGGCACGCTGTACACAGACATCCTGACCGACCAGCTCAACGTACCGCTGTGGATCAGCTCCGCCGTGTTCTCGGTCCTGCTCGCCGTGGTCTTCGGCGTGTGGTGGCTGCGCGAGCGCACCCTCTCGATCCACTCGGTCACGACGCTGCCGCGTGAGTCGTTCTACTGGCTCGCTGTTCTCGTCACCTTCGCGCTCGGCACCGCAACCGGCGACTGGACCCTCGAGCTCACCGGCTGGAGCCCGGGAGTCTCGGTCATGCTGCCGCTCGGCCTCATCGCGGCGATCACACTGCTGTGGAAGTCCGGCGCGAACCCGGTGCTGTCCTTCTGGCTCGCCTACATCATGACCCGCCCGCTCGGTGCCAACATCGGCGACTGGCTCGCCTCCCCGAAGGTCGCTCAGCCGGGCGAGCCGACCGGCCTCGCGCTGGGCACCTTCACCACCAGCCTGATCTTCCTCGGCCTGATCCTGGCGACCGTCATCTACCTGACGGTGACACGCTCCGACGTGACCGAGACCTACGAGGCCACGCACACCCCGCAGGCCACCGCCAACCCGCGCAGAGAGCGCATCGGTCTGGCGGGCTTCAGCCTCCTCGCCGTCGCCACCGGGAGCCTGCTGGTCTGGGCGCACGGCCAGCCGCACGTCGGCCCGGCGCCGGAGACCGACGCCACCTCCACCGTTCACCTCGCCCCCGGCCAGGCAGTGAAGAAGTTCCCGCCCGCGAAGGTCGACGCTCTGAAGGCACTCGCCTCGACCTCACTCAAGGACGCACGGTCGGGGAACGCGACCGGGGCCCACGCCGCCGCCCAGTCGCTGCGTGATCTCTGGGATGCCGACCAGGCCTCGTTGCAGCCGCTGGACAACACCGGCTGGACGTTCATCGACGCCCAGATGGATCAGGTGCTGAAGACCTTCGGCATCGACCACCCGAACCCGCCGATGTCGCCGGCCCGGCAGGAGGCCGAACTCACCACCCTCCTCACAGACATGCGCTGACGGACCGGATCGGCGCCGGGATCACTGTCGCCGTCGGCGCGCCGCAAACCTCGGTGACAAGGCGAGGAGAGCAGTCGCCGGCCTCGACGGGCCCGCCCTTGAAGCCGGTTCGCGCCGAGCAGCGCGAACCGGCTTCAACCGTCAGACCGTGTTCACTCAGCCGCGGCGGTGGATGTTCAGGGCGAAGCCGACGCCGGCATACGGCGGGCCACATCGTCGTCAGCGCGCGGGAGCTGCGGGAGCGGCGGCCGGAGTGCCGGTGACGGTGGGGCTGGAACCGTGCTCACGCTGCGGGAAGCAGCCATGCCGCGGCACGGAGACGAGAGCACGCGACTCGTACGGGTTAGGGCCGGTGCTCCCGGCCCTCCTGACGCTCGTGACCGGCACAACAGGAACCGGGCGTGTGCTCGTGCTTCGATGGCGCGAGTGCGGTGCCGACGTGCACCGCGCACTGTGCGCTGTCCACCATGTCGTCGCTGTCGGAAGCGGCGTTGGCGAGGCTGGCGCAGCACAGGGCCAGCAGCAGCCCGCCCGCCACGAAGGGCAGACTCCGGCGCGCGGGAGGCGGGGCCAGCAGGGCCCGCACCCGCTGCGGCACCACACCGCCGGTCACGGCCATGACGACGGGAGGTGGCGCCCCGGCCGAGGCCAGGGCCGCGCGCCCGACGGCTTGGGCGACGATCTTGCGGTCACCGACACGCTCGGCGGCCTCCTCGTCGGCCCAGCGCTCCAGGAGGAAGCCGCCGGCGACGGTCAACGGCCGAAGCAGCGGGTTCAAGGCCGCCGTGAGCCGCCACACGCTCTGGAAGAGGTGGTGACGGCCGCGTAGATGCGCCCGCTCGTGCGCGAGCAGGGCCTCGCGCTCGCCGTCGCCGAGACAGCGCAGCATTCCCCGGGAGACCACGATGCGTCCCGGCGCGCCGGGCAGCGCGAAGGCCAGCGGGACGTCGTCGTCCACCACCGCCAGCTCCGTGTCCCCCGGAAAGTGGGCGCATTCCCGCCGTGCCCGCACGAGGTGGTGGACCTGCCGTACGGAAGCGACGACCAGCGAGGCGACGCCGACGACCAGCACCAGGGCGCTCACGGCCGCGACGATGCGGTACACCGGGTCCTCGGCGCGCAGCGCGGCAACGGACCACTGGCCCTCGGCGGCGACCTCAGGAACCTGAGCCACGCCGGTGAAGGCCAGCAGGGCGAGTGCCCCCGCCCAGCCGACGGCCGTCACGAGCGCCGCACAGGCCAGGGCCCAGGCGGCGGGACGCGGGGGCAGACGGCGCGATAGCCGCGGTCCCAGCACGGCGAGCACGACCGTGACGACGAACGGGACGTAGACGCTGACCAGCATCCGGCTCACCGCTTCCCGCGGGAGCGCTCACCCTCAGCGGGTGTTTCGTCGTGCCCGGACAGCAGCTGGTACAGCAGTTGCTCGTCATGCTCCGAAAGCTCCGAAACGAAGCGGGCCAGCACCGCCTCGCGGTCAGAACCCCCCTCGAGCAATGAGTGCATGTGATGGGCGGTGTGGGACGCCTCGTCGCGGGCCGGCTCGTAGGCGTATCCGCGGCCCTCGCGGTGCCGCACGAGCATCCCCTTCTCATGAAGCCGGGTCAGGATGGTCAACACGGTCGTGTAGGCCAAGTCGCCCGGCAGCCGCTCCCGCACCTGGCGGGCGGTCAGAGGTCCCTCGGCCGCCCAGAGAGCGGCCAGAACATCACCTTCGAGCTCACCGCGCGCCCGCCTGCCGGTCAGCCCCCGTGTCTGCTCGTGCCCCTGGTCCTCCACCATCCGCCTTCCTTCGTCCGCGTCGCTACAGGCTACCCGGCGGCCAACTACTACTTGTAGGAGGTATGCTCCGGAACTCAAACCTCGGACTACTACATCTCGTAGAGTTCCGTCGCTCCTTCATGTGCGGAGGAAAGCCCATGCCCCACGCCGGAAGCACGGCGTCCGAACTCGCCCACGCGGGCTCGATTCCGCAGCAGCGAGCCAGGACGCCCCACGCGGGGCGGATCGCGGTCGTCTCCGCGAGCGTCGGAGCCGGTCACGACGGCGCGGCCGCCGAACTCACCCGGCGGCTTTCGGCGGACGGCTTCAGGGTGGACCGGTTCGATCTGCTGGATCTGCTGCCGGTTCACCTGGGCCGTGCCGTGCAGGAGGGGTACCACCGGATGCTCGTCCGGGCCCCCTGGGCCTACCAGAGGATCTACTCGACCACCGAGCGCGCCGGCGGCGGTGGCCCGCTCGCCCGAGCACTGCTCCGCACGGCCGAGGCCCGGGTACTGCGTGCCCTGCCTCCGGGAACGGGAGCGGTCGTCTCCACCTATCCGGGGGCGAGCCGGGTGCTGGGCAATCTGCGCCTGAAGGGACGTCTGGGTGTTCCTGTCCTGACGTATCTGACCGATTTCTCGGTGCATCCGCTCTGGGTGGCGAACGGCGTCGACGTCCATCTGGCGGCCCATGCCATACCCGCCGGCCAGGCGCGGGCCGCAGGGGCCGGGGACGTGCGGGTGTGCGGCCCGGTCACCGATCCCCGGTTCCGGCCCTGTGACGTGGAGCAGCGCGCACGCGCGCGGAAGGCGTTCGGGCTGCCGGAGCGAGCTCCGCTCGCCCTTCTGGTCGCGGGGTCCTGGGGAGTCGGCCCGGTCCGTCAGGTGGCCCTGGAACTGCGCGACTGCCGCGCCGCCGTCCCGGTCGTCGTGTGCGGCCGGAACGAAACCCTGGCCGAGCAGCTGCGGACGGACGGGATCGAGCACGCCTTCGGCTGGGTCGACGACATGCCCGGCCTGATGCACACGGCGGACGTCCTCGTGCAGAACGCCGGCGGGCTGACCTCCCTGGAGGCGTGCGCCACGGGCCTTCCCGTCGCCAGCTACCGCTGCATACCGGGGCACGGGCTGACCAACGCGGCCGCCCTGGACGAGGCGGGCGCGGCCGTGTGGATCCGTGACCCGGCCGATCTCAAAGCGGTGCTGTGCGACCTGATCGACGGCCCGCTCGGGCAGCAACAGCGCGCGACCGGCCTCGCCCTGTTCGCTCAGGACCCGCAGGACGGTCCGGCCGCCGAGATAGCACGCGTACACCGAACGGGCGTCCAGGACGGGAACCGGAAGCCCCCGCCGCGACGGCGGCGCGCCCCGCGCCGGCTCGCCGCCACCACCGCGGTCGCGTCCGCCGTATGGGCCTGCGCCGTCGGCACGGGAATGGCGACGACGTACGACGGTCCGGGCCTCATGCACACCATCGGGCGGGGCCTCGATCTGAGCAGCTTCACTGGACACCACCCGCACGGGAGTCACCACTCGTGAACGCCACCCGGACACTGCGCTCGGCAGCCATCGCGGCCCTGCCCGCGCTCGCCGCCGTCCACGCCGCCCCCGTGATCTCCACCTTCGGCCCGCTGCGCAACCGCCTCATGCCCCGCCTGTCGGGCCAGGGCCGCCCCGACCACGTCGCCCTGACCTTCGACGACGGGCCCGATCCCCTGTCCACCCCGCACTTCCTGCGGCTGCTCACCGACCGCCGGGTGCAGGCCACGTTCTTCCTGCTCGGCAGCGAGGCGCGACGCTTCCCCGGCCTGGTCGCAGAGATCGCGGCAGCGGGCCACGAGATCGGCATCCACGGCTGGGCGCACCGCCCCCTGCTCCTGCGCGGCCCGCGCGCCACCCTGGACGACTTCACCCGGGCCCGCGATCTCGTCGCCGACCTCACCGGACGGCAGCCCAGGCTCTTCCGGCCCCCGTACGGCGTCATGTCCACCGCCGCCCATGTCGCCGCCCGCCGGCTCGGGCTCACCCCTGTGCTGTGGACCTGCTGGGGAGAGGACTGGACGGCACGCGCCACCCCGGAGTCCGTACACCGCACCGTCACGGCCGATCTGGCCGGCGGCGGCACCATCCTCCTCCACGACTCCGACTGCACCTCCGCACCCGGAGCCTGGCGCTCCGCCCTCGGCGCGCTCCCCCGGATCCTCGACACGTGCGAGGAACGGGGCTACTCGGTCGGCCCGCTGCACGACCACGGGTGGCGGCCGGCCGGAAGCGCGCCGGCGGGAACACCCCTCACGCCCGCATCGTCTGCAGTCCCGTAGACGGTCCACTTCGCCCCGCCGCCCCTTCGGCTGTCGCAGGCGTAGCGATCGCCCACCGCGCAGACCGGGCCAGAGCCCGGTCTGCGCTCCCGCGAGTGACCCTCCCGCGCCCTGCCGCCGGGCAGATCAGCCGGCCGCACCCCCGCGGAAGCCGGCCGGGGCCGGGGGGCTGGTCGTGGGTGCGGGCGACGTGGCACCACCGGTGGTACCACCGCCCGTGGTGCCGCCGAGCACCCCGCCACTGCCTGTACCCCCGGTGGTGGTGCCCGTGGTGGTGCCGGAGGTGTCCGTCGGCCCCGGGTTGACACACTGCCTCTTCCTGCCGTGGTGGCACCGGTGAGGGCTGGGGTTCGGTGTTGTCGACGTGCTCGGGGCGGCCGGGGGCGTGCTCTGCGTGACGGTGACGGAGGGGGTAGGTGAGGGGGCGCCGCCCTCGTCGGTGCCCTTGCCCAGTTGCGGCGCGGGCGGGAACTGCTGGACGGGCAGTCCCTGGTGGGCGGCGGTCATGTAGCCGGTCCACACCTCGGTGGGCATGTCGGCACCGAAGACCTTGGAGTAGCCGCCGACGCCCTGCATCGACTGCAGGCCGGCGTTCTTCGGGTCCTCCTTGAACATGGCGACGGACGTGACCAGTTGCGGGGTGTAGCCGATGAACCAGGCGGACTTGTAGTCGTCGGTGGTGCCGGTCTTGCCCGCGGCCGGCCGCCCCAGGGCCTGGGCGTTGGTGCCCGTGCCCTTCTTGACGACGTCCTGCAGGACGTCGGTGACGCTGTCGGCGGTCGAGGCAGGCATGGCCCTGGTGCCCTTGGGCTTGTCGAAGCCGGGCAGTTGCCGGCCACCCGCGATGACCTTGGTCACCGAGTACGGCTCGTGCTGGACGCCGCCGTCGTCGAAGGTGGCGTACGCGTCGGCCATGCGGATCGCCGAGGGGGTGGAGGTGCCGATGTAGAAGCCGGGGGTGTCGTACTGCAGGCTCTTGCGCAGCAGGCCCGCTCTGAGGGCCTCGTTCTCCACGTTGCCGTAGCCGACGTACTCGCCGAGTTGGACGTAGGGGGTGTTGACCGACTGCTCCATGGCCTTGCGCAGGGTGATGTAGCCCCATTTCGTGGGGACGTCGTTGCGCTGGTGGAGCAGGCCCGAGGGGTCGTTGGCGTCCGGCAGCTCCTGGCCCTGCTGGTTCTTGATGGTGATGCCGTCGTCGCCGTTGAACTTGGAGTCGGGTGTGATCGGTGAGGGCGCCTGGCCCGGGGAGAGCACGGCACCGTGGTCGAGGGCGGCGGCCAGGTCGATCGGCTTGAAGGTGGAGCCCACCGGCACACCCGTGGCGTCGGCGTTGTCGGTCCAGTGGCCCTTGTTCCAGCCCGCTCCGCCGTACAGGGCCACGACGGCGCCGGTCGACGGATCGATCGAGGCCGCGCCGACCTGCACGTCCTTGTCCGCCGAGCGGTGCCTGGGGTCGAGGTGCTTCTTCTCCATCGCCGCGACGGACGCCGACAGCGCGTGCACCTTCTTCTTGTCGAAGGTGGTGTAGATCTGGTAGCCCCCGCGGCCGAGCTGCTGGTCGGTGAGCGACGAGTGGGCCTCGACGTACTTCTTCGCGGTGTCCACGAGGTAGCCGGTCTGCCCCGACATCCCCGCCGACGGCGCGTAGGGCTTGGGCGTGGGGAACCCGGCGGCCAGGTACTGCTGTTCCTGGGCGTCGGTGATCTTGTGGATCTTGGCCATGCGCTGCAGGACGTAGGTCCAGCGAGCCTTGGCCTGGGCCTTGGCCTGCGGGTCGGTGTCGGCGTGCATCAGCAGGCTCGGCTCGTTGACCGTGGCGGCGATGAACGCGCCCTGGCTGACGGTCAGCTGGGAGGCGTGCTCGTGGTAGTAGGCGCGGGCCGCGGCCTCGATGCCGTAGGCGTCCCGCCCGTAGTAGCAGCTGTTGAGATAGCCCTGCAGGATCTGCTGCTTGGTCATCTGGCCGCCGATCTTCAGGGAGATCATGATCTCCCTGAACTTCCGGGTGACCGACTGGTTCTGGTTGAGGTAGGTGTTCTTCACGAACTGCTGGGTGATGGTGGACCCGGACTGCACCTCACCGCCCGTGGCCATGTGGTAGACGGCGCGGAGCATGCCCTGCATGTCGACGCCGGGGTCGGTGTAGAAGGTGGCGTTCTCCGCGGCGAGGAAGTCCCACTGCACCGCCTTCGGGACCTGGGCGAGGTCGACGTTCTGCCGGTTGGTCGACCCCTGTGTGGCCATCACCGAGCCGTCGGACCAGTAGTACGTGTTGCTCTGCTGCTGGGTGCTGGGATTCGCGCCGGGGATGGTCGTCGTGGCGTAGGCGTACCCGAACACCCCCACCAGGCCGCCGAGGAAGAGCAGGAACGTACCTGTCACCAGCTTCCACGACGGCAGCCACCGGCGCACCCCGCGCTTGCCCGCCCGCGGATAGTCGATGAGGCCGCGCCGTCCTGGTGGCCCCGCCTGCGCACGCCGAGTGTCCGCCGCGCGGCCGGCGAGTGCGGCGCCGGCCCGGCCGGCCCTGCGCGCCGCGGCCCGGCCGCCGTTCCGTACGTCGGCCGGGCTGGACGGCTTGGTCCTTCCAGAGGGCTTACGCCGCTGTCCGCTCATGTTTCCGCCACTCCTCGGCCAGGCGCCGACCCACACACGACTGCTCCACCGCCCCGCCGCACCTCCATGCTTCGCGAGGGGGGACCTGGCTCGGAGCAGGCTGACACTCCTGGATTTTTCCTACGGGTTGTAAGATTAGCCAGTGCCCGGTGTGCGACAACAACCGCCCCCTGGGCAAAGCATCACACCACGTAGTACTCGGCGAAGCCTGCATACGGAAAGAAGACACGGGGTCGGGATGACTCACGAGAGTAGTGGCGGCCATGCCGACCGCCGGCCGAGCGGGGCCCTGGAAGCCGAGATCATGGCCGTGCTGTGGGGCGCCGGGGAGCCGATGACCGCGGGTGCCGTCCAGTCCGCGCTCACACCAGGGCTCGCCTACAAGACCGTACTCACCGTCCTGGGTCGGCTGCACGCCAAGGGGATGCTCGAACGCGAGCGCGTCGGCCGGGCGCACGCCTACCGCCCGCGCCAGGAATCCGCCCAGACGTCCGCTGAGCGGATGAAGACCGCACTGGACCGCGGTCACGACCGCACAGCCGTGCTGCAGCGCTTCGTGCAGACTCTCGACCCCGCGGACGAGGCCGCCCTGCGATCCCTGCTCGCCCCGACGGAGTGACGCTGTCCGAAGAGACCGGCTTCCGCTCATCGTCGGCGTTCAGGGCTCCAGCAAACCCGGGCTCCGGCTAGCGTCGACCGCTCTCGTGAGGTGAAGCCCCAGATCCCGTCGACGGGTCACTTCGGCCTGCCCGTTCACGATGAGCTCGTGCTGGAGTGCGGAGGGGATTGAACCGTGGGCGGCCTCGCGGTCGACGCGCTCCTCGGGGCTCCTCGATTCAGCTCCCCGACAGGACGCTCGTCTCCGCACCGCGGGAAGGCGGCTCGCCCTCTGGTTGCGTCGACTCGTCCGAGGACAACAGCGTGTTCGCCGTCAGACGCTGGGGCGTAGAGGACTCCCGACGGCGGGCGCGGGGTCCGGCGGCTCTGCATGCCGGCCACCCTGCAGGCGAAGGCGGGTGCCCTGTGAACCGGCACACCGCGTCATCACAGCGGAATGCGGAACTCGAATACGGAACGGTCCCACGGCACGGCGGGCGGGTTCGCGAGCGCGGTCCCGATCCGCACGGCACCGGCGCGATGGTAGAAGTCCTCGGCGGGAAGGTGCGACACGACCTTGACGCGGTCGAGCCCGGCGGCCCGGGCCTCGGACTGCATGTGCGTGACGAGCAGCCGTCCGATACCCCGTCCCTGTGCGTCGTCGGCGACGAACAGCAGGTCGAGCTCCGGTGGAGCGAGGACGAGCGAGTAGAACCCGAGGACCCGCTCGTCGGCACCGACGGCCACGAAGGCGCGGTGGGCCTCGATGTAGTCAGGACCGACCCGGTAGCCCGCGACTGCGGCCGCGTACCTCCCCGCGTAGGCGCCTGAGCCCCGCACGAGCCGCGTGAGCCGTCTGGCATCCCCGGCAACGGCCCTCCGTATCGTGATCGGCCGGCTGATCGGGGACGGGCGTGAACTCATCGGGAGAGTATGTCGCACCGGGGTGCGCCGCCGTGCGGCGGGTCGGCTGCTCGGGCAGGATCCCTGCACCGCTCCTGGGAACCGCCTGCCCAGGCCCCGATCGACCCTGTCCAGGCCCCGATCGACGCTGCCCGGGGCGCGCCCGATCCCCCCGGTGAGCGCCCCGGACGTCGCCGCGAGGCCGTCAGGCCCGATAGGCCACGTTGGCCATCATCCCGGCCTCGCCGTGGTACGCGTTGTGGCAGTGCAGCATCCATTGGCCCGGGTTGTCGGCGTCGAGGAATACGGACACCGTCTGCTTGGGCAGCACGATCGCGGTGTCCTTGCGCGGACCGGAGTCACCGAGCTGGTAGGTGTGGCCGTGCAGGTGCATCGGGTGCCACATCTCGGTGGTGTTGACGAAGTCGAGCCGCACGCGCCGGCCCTCCTCGATGACGATGGGGTGCGCCTCGGGGTGGTTCATGTCGAACGGCGTGCCGTCGATGGCCCAGTCGTACGCCATCATGGTGCCGGTCAGCTTGATCCGGTGCGTGATGTCGGTTTTCGCGGACTTCAGGCGCACGTCGTCGGCGGCACGCAGCTGAGACGCGGTCATGATCATGCCGTCGAGTTCCTTCGGGCGGACGGTCGCCTTCGGGGCGCTGCCCGAGCCTGTGCGCACCAGCGCAAGGCCGTTCGCGTTCTTTCCCTCGGCCAGGGCGACCAGCGGGAAGACGCCGTCGCCGAGGGTGACCAGCACGTCGTAGCGTTCGCCCATGCCGACCAGCAGCGCGTCCGCCTCCTGGTGCTGAACCGGGAAGCCGTCGGTGTGGGTGATGGTCAGCCGGTGGCCGCCGAGGGCGACCCGGTAGGCGGTGTCCGAGCCCGCGTTGATGATCCGCAGCCGGACCCTTGTGCCGGGTTTGCCGGTGTAGACGTCCGGGTCGGCCGCCACCCGGCCGTTGACCAGGTGGTGTGGGTACTTCACGTCGCCAGCGTCGCCGCCGAGCAGCTTGCTGGTGGCGCCCATGAGCATGAACCCGTGCGACATGCCGCCGGGGGAGGCCGAGGCGGACGGGGAGGCGGAGTCGCCCGTGGTCATCCCGCCCATGTCCCCCCTGTCCCCCATATCCCCCATGCCGTCGCCCGAACCGCCGGGTCCGGGGCTGCCGCCCATGTCCATGCCGCCCATGCCCCGCTTGAGGTCGGCGAAGACGTCGTCCGGGGTCCCGGTGACGCCGTCGACCCAGTCGTCGAGGAGGACGACCCACTCGTCGTCGTAAGCGAGGGTCTCCTTGGGGTCCTCGACGATCAGGGGGGCGTACAGCCCGCGGTCGAGCTGGACGCCGACGTGGGGGTGGAAGAAGTACGTGCCGGGCGCGTCGGCGATGAACCGGTAGGTGAACGTGGAACCGGCGCGGACGGCCCTCTGCGTGGCCGGGGGCACGCCGTCCATGTCGTTGCGCAGGGCAATGCCGTGCCAGTGGATGGACGTGGTGGTCTTGTCCGGAAGCTGGTTGGACAGCTCGGCGACGAGGGTGTCGCCGACCGAGAGGCGGACCTCCTCGCCGGGGGTACGGCCGTCGAAGGCCCAGGTCCTGGGCATGACCCCGCCGCCCAGGTCGATCACGGCAGGTGCCGCGGTCAGGGTGAGCTTCCGCTGCCGTCCGGTGGCCTTGCGCTTCTTCTCGGTGGCGACGACGGCCGAGGCGTCGGGGCCGACCAGGGCGTTGCCACTGCCGGTTCCGCTCCCGCTCGCGCTGCTGCAGGCGGCGAGTGCGCCGGCGCCGGCCACTCCCAGTCCGGCGAGCAGGACGGAACGGCGGTCGATGTTGTTCATGGGGTTGTTGTCCTCTGTCTCGTGACTGCCGATGTAGTCGCGGAGGGACGGCGCAACGCGCGCCGCCCGGCGCGGCCTACATGCGCAGGTGCGAGAGGACGGACAGGTCGGGCGGGGCCCGGCCAACGGCAGCGGCCGACGCGCGGCCTTCACCCGCCGGGCTCGGTGGCGTGATCACGTCGGCCGCGCTCCGGCCGGGCGGAACGAGGTGCACGGAGCCGACGCCCGCCGCACCGCAGTGCTGCATCCCCGACATGGCGCAGCCGTCGTCGTGGGCCTGGTGCGAGAACGCGTCCTCGACGGACGGCGCCGCACCGTGCGACATCGCGGGTGCGGCATGGGCGAGGCGCGGCATGAACGGCGCCGCACCCTCCCACATCGCGTGTACGGCACGGACAGGGCACGACACGAACGGCGCCGCACCCTCCGACATCGCATGCGCGCCACGGACTGTGGGGTGCGGCGTGGACGGCGAGGCGCTCACCACGGACGTCTCATGGTGGACCAGCACGGCCAGCGCGACGCACAGGGTGAGCAACACCCCGTACGCCCAGCGGACGGCACCCCTGCCGCCGCATGCTGCCCGTCCCGCCATGAACCCCACCTGTGCCGTGCGGTCGATCCCTGAGGGCGCATGCTACCCCCAGGGGGTACTGACTGCTCGGCGACCCGTTGCCGTGTGGCCCCGCACCGTCGTCCCGCCCCGATCTGCCGCCAAGGCCGGGCCGCGGCGAACCGTCGGAGTCGGGCCCGCGAGCGGGTCTACGCTGGGCGGTGACGGGCGCGGGCCGGGAAGCACCAGGGAGACGCGCGCCATGGCGGACAGGGAGCAGGAACTGGCCGACGCCCAGCGACGGCGCTGGCAGCGGGCCTATGCCGCCCGCCCGGGCATGTACGGCGAGAAGCCGTCCGGGCCCGCTGTCCACGCCGCCGGGCTGTTCCGGGCCGCCGGGGCACAAAACGTGCTGGAACTGGGGGCCGGCCACGGCCGCGACGCGCTGTTCTTCGCCCGCGAGGGCTTCACCGTCCAGGCCACCGACTTCAGCCCGGTCGGACTCGAGCAGCTCCGGCGGGCCGCCGACAGGCAGGGCATCGCGGAGCGGATCACCACCGCGGTGCACGACGTGCGTGAGCCGCTCCGGCTGCCGGACGCCCGCGTCGACGCGGTCTTCGCGCACATGCTGCTGTGCATGGCCCTGTCGACCGAGGCGATCCACAACCTGGTCGGTGAGGTCCGCCGCGTGCTCAGGCCGGGCGGGACCTTCGTCTACACGGTCCGGCACACGGAGGATGCCCACTACGGCGTCGGTGTCGCGCACGGCGACGACATCTACGAGCACGGCGGGTTCGCCGTGCACTTCTTTCCCCGCGATCTGGTCGACGCCCTCGCCGAGGGGTGGATGCTGGACGAGGTGCACGCCTTCGAGGAGGGCGAGCTGCCCCGCCGCATGTGGCGCGTCACCCAGCGCCTGCCCCGGTGAGGGCGGCCCGTCGGCGGTGTCCGTCCGCTGGAGGGCACGCCGCTCCCCTGGACCTCCCTCAACCGCGGGCGTCTGCCGCCGAGTCCGATCGGAGCGGCCGTACTGGTGAGGGCCGCGGCCGGTTCAACGGCCGCGGCGGCGCGGTGACTAGGTGGCTCCCGGGACACCGCGCAGGCGGTGCGGGGGCGGGGGGAACGGAGTGGGATCCAGCGAACTGCTGATCGCTCTGGACCGGGCGAGCGGTACGGCGCTGCGGCAGCAGGTGTGCGATCAGGTCACCGCGCTCGTGCGCGCGGGCAGACTGCGCCCCGGCGACGCGCTGCCCGCCTCGCGCGAGCCGGCCCAGCAGCTGGGCGTCTCGCGGACGGTGATCATCCGGGCCTACGAGCTGCTGCGGGCGCAGGACGGTCAGGTCCCGGTCCGCCTGCAGCCGGGTGACCATCGCCCACCACAGGTCCACGTCCGACTCGAGGTCGACGTCCTCGTCCACCGAGACGACCAGCTTGGCCATCCGGAACGTCTCCAGGACCGACTGGCCGGATCGTCGGTACGGGAGGTCGGTGGTCCCGGTGCTCCGGTAGGTCCCGGTGGCGGTCGGCCGGGGAGGCCGGTGGTTCGGGTCGCGGCCAGTGGGTCCGGCTGGTACGGCAGGTCCTGGGGCCGGTCGGTCGGTCCAACAGGGCGCCGGTTGCGGCACTACGTGCCGACCACCCAGGGGGTGGCGCCGTCGAGGATCCGCGGCGGTTGCGGAGCGGCGCCGAGGCCCGTGAGCGCCTCCGTGAGCCGTCCGAGCGTCCGCTCCACCTCGGCCCGGCCGCCCTCGTGCGCCGATTCGACGGTGAGCAGGAGCCGTCGCCGTCCGCGGTCGGACTTGACCAGGTCGCCCTGGCGCCAGTTCCAGCGCCGCGAGTGGGCGCGGCCCTGGTCGTCGGCGTAGACGACCTCGCCGGGCTCGGGGTGCTCGGGGGCGTCGGGGGCGCCGAGCGGCAGGTGGACCTCGCTGCCGCGGGCGGGCCGCACGGTCGGCTCGGCCTCGATGCCGCCCACGTCGCAGGAGGCCACGGGCAGCCGGCTCTCCAGGGACACCGCGTTGCACAGGTCCACCAGGGAGTTGATGCGCGGCAGCCGGTCCCCCTGGCGATCCTGCGCAGGACCGACTCGGCGGCGCAGGGGAACCGGTTGGGATTCACGCCCATCTCCCGGTAGGCGTCCCGCCAGGCCGGGATGGAGGCCAGGGCGGAGACGTCGGCCTTGGAGAACCCGGCGCTGTGCAGGGCATCCTCGGCGGCGGTGAGCCGGTCCGTCACCTGGGGGACGTCCGCGACGACGGCGACGTCCGGTACGGCGATCAGGCCGAGGATGTAGGCGGGCACGCGTTCCCACCCGCGCGCGCGTCGACGCCGACGCCGAGGGTGCGGGTGTCCGAGTCGGGGCGGGGGCTTTCCATGGGTGTGCGGTCCTTCGTTTCCGGGCTTCGGCCGCCCGTGCCGGTCGCGGGCGGTCTCCTTGTTGACGGGTCGACAGTAGGAAGCGGACGAGGCCTCGGCGGTGGCCCATTACGGGGTGATGCGTGAGGCCACTTGCCGGGCGGGGGTTCGGCGGGCTGGGTGCGCAGCGTCCGGACCGGCGGCCTCCGCTCCCTCGCTCCCTCCGGACACGCACGCACGTCCCGGACGACCTCCGGGCCCGTGGGGCTCCACCGCCCGGCCGCAGGTCACGGTTCAGATGGGCGGTGAGCTTCCGTGCCGCCGCCCGTCATACCCCGCGGACGGTTCGGGACGCCCGTCAGCACCACAGCTCGTGGATGTACACGCCGTCGTCGGGATCGAGGGCATCTGATGCCGGCCGGGGGTTACGCACCAAGTGCCGTAGCCGATGGTGAAAGCACGTGCCCAAGCGGCGTGAGCGGCCCGCTCCCCGCCCTGGACCGTTGCCCGAAAACTCCTGCCTCCGCCGGAAGTTCCGACCCCGTTGGCGATTTTCCTGTGCCGACGGAGGTTGGTGATCCCTAGTGCCGTGTCAAGCAACGTCGGCCCTGGTTGTCGCCCGGCGGTGTCGGCTCGATCGAGCCGATGCAGCGGACGGGCGGCGCCCAGCCGGCTCCGGCGAGGACCGCTTCGGCGTCGATGTCTCGTTGCAGATCCATGCCTGCCTGGGTCATGCCCCCAGGCAGGCACTCGGTGAGCAGGTCGACGACGTCGCGCCAGGCTCGCTGCGCGTGCCGTGGGTGGTAGCCGACACCGGGGACCACGGGGTGGTCGACCGGCGGGTGGTGGAAGGCGTGCAAGGCGCCGCCATAGATCGCGAGGCGCCAGTCGACGCCCGCGGCCTGCATCTCGGCGGTGAACGCGTTTCGTTGCGCGGGCGCCATGATCGGGTCTTCCGATCCGACCCCGGCCCACACCGGGCAGAGGATGCGCGCTGCCTCGCCCGGTCGGCCCGTGGTAGTTGCGTTGACCGTCCCGATCGCGCGCAGGTTGACGCCGGCTCGCCCGAGTTCCAGCGCGATGGCGCCCCCGGTGCCGTAGCCGATGGCGGCGATCCGGTCGGGGTCGGTCCGGGGCTCGGTGCGCAACTCGTCGAGTGCCGCGTGGCCGATGCGCCGCATCCGGTCGGGATCAGCGAGCAGTGGCATGCAACGGGCCAGCATCTCCTCGGGGTCGCCCAGATAGCGCCCGCCGTGGAGGTCGAAGGCCAGCGCTACATATCCCAGCTCGGCGAGAGCATCGGCCCGGCGGCGCTCGACGTCGCTGAGCCCCATGCCCTCTGGTCCGAGCAGCACCGCGGGCCGGCGGTCGACACCGGCCGGGAGCGCGAGGTGCCCGATCATCGTCAAACCGTCGGCCGGGTACTCGACCGTACGCGTCGTAATCGTCGTCACGAGACTGGACTGTAGTGATCGTCGAGCCCGGTCGGGCCGGTGATCTGCCGCCGGCAGAACAGCGTAGGTGTCCCTCTGAAAGCCGTTGCGCAGCCCGCGTCGGCTGCCGGTCCTTGAGGTCCCGGCGACGAACAGGCCCCGCCGATCTTCCTGGCGTGCCACGACACGGGCACCCTCCCCAACGCAAGCGTCGGCCTTCACGACCACAACGGGTCGTGAAGGCCGACGTCACCTTCAGCCCCAGGATTCGCCAACAGTGCCGGACGTTCCGGCGGGGGCAGGTCACCGTCGCAGGGCTGCTACCTCCGGGACTCCTCCTCGTGGGACAGCTCCAGGTCGAAGTCGGTGGCGCCGCCGCCGTCCAGGCGCAGGGAAGCGGCGACCGGGGCGTAGCCGCTGGCGACGACCGTGTACTCGCCGCCGTCCAGGTCGGTGAACCCGTAGGCGCCGTCGTCACCGGTGATGGCGGTGCCGACCACGTTCCCCGCCGAGTCCAGCAGGGTCACCTTGGCGTCGTCGAGCGGCCGGCCGGAGGCCGTGCTGATGACGCCGCGGAGCCGGGCACCGGGTTCGAGGCGGACCTCGCAGGCGTCCGTGGCGCCCGGGGTGACGTCGACCGGGAGGGCGGCCGGACGGTAGCCGGCCGCGTTCACCACGAGGGTGTAGCCGCCGGGGACCAGGTCGGCGAGCACGAAGCCGCCGTCGGCGGCCGAGGTGCCGGTGGAGACGACCTCGCCGCGCACGTCGGTCGCGACCAGCAGGGCTCCCGCCAGCGCGTGTCCGTCGACGGAGTCGCGGACGGAGCCGGTGAGGGCGACGGTGCCGCTGAGCGCGAGGTCGCACTCGACGGGCTCGTCGCCGACCACCACCGTCACGGCCTGCGGCTGCCGGGCACCGGAGGCGCCGATCAGCACGTAGGTGCCGGGGCCGGTGACGGGGACGGTGTAGCTGCCGTCGTCGCCGCTGACGGCGCGGCCGAGCTGCCGTCCGCCCATGTCGATCAGGGTGATCACGGCCTGCGGCACCGGGGCGCCCGACCCGTCCAGCACCCGGCCGCGGACGCTGTGGCGTCCGGGACCCCGAACCGGCTGGAACACATCGGCGGCCGGCGCGGCGACCGGCTCGGGCGCAACGGTGGCGGGCTCCACGGCGGCCGCGGCCACGGCCGGCTCGGCGGCGAGGGCGGCCGCAGCGGGCTCCGGGGCCGGGCCGCCGTTCTCCTCCGCGGCACGCGCCTCCAGTCCGGAGACCTTGCGCAGCGGCACCTCCTTGGTCCACACCGCGACCAGGAAGCCCAGGACGATCACGGCCGCCGCGATGATGAACACCAGGTGCATCGAGTCGGTGAAGCCGACCTTGAACGGCTCGGCCAGGCGCGGGTCGAGCTGCTGGATGAACGAGGAGTCGTCGAGCACGCCCGAGCCGCCGCCGCTCGCCCGGTGGTGCTTGAACAGCTCCAGCACCGGCGCGTTCGCCGGGTCGGCGCGCACGACCGGGTCGTGCAGCGCGGCCCGGAACGCCGGCGTCTCGTACGCGGCCCGGAAGGCCGAGCTGATCTTGCTGCCCACCGTGCTGAACAGCACGGAAAGGAAGATCGCGGTACCGGCGGTGCCGCCCATCTGCCGGAAGAAGGTGGCCGACGCGGTCGCCACGCCCATGTCCTGGGGCTCGACGGCGTTCTGCACGGCCAGGGTGAGGATCTGCATGCACCCGCTGAGGCCGACGCCGAACAGCGCCATGTACGCCATGGTCTCCGGCAGCGCGCTGTCCCACTGCACCCGGTAGTGGAACAGCAGCATGGCGGCGATGATCAGCAGGGTGCCGATGATCGGGAAGATCTTGTACTTGCCGGTCTTCTGGATGATGCGGCCCACCACGATGGTTCCGGCGATCATGCCGACCATCAGCGGCAGCATCAGCAGGCCGGACTTGGTGGGGCTGACGCCCTTCACGATCTGCAGGTACAGCGGGATCATCATCATCCCGCCGAACATGCCCATGCCGATCAGCACGGACAGCAGGCTCATCTTGGTGAAGACCGAGCTGCGGAACAGCCGCATCGGGATGAGGGCCTCGTCGCCCATGGCCCGCTCGACGAGGACCCACACCAGCAGGCCGACCACGCCGACCGCGTAGCAGACGCAGGCCCTGGTGGAGGTCCAGCCCCAGCTCTGGCCCTGCTCGGCCACGAGCAGCAGCGGCACCACGCCGACGGCGATGGTGAGGGCGCCCCACCAGTCGATGCGGTGGTCGCGCCGGGTGTGCGGAAGGTTCAGCACCTTGGCGACGACGAACAGCGCGACGATGCCGACCGGCACGTTGACCAGGAACACCCAGCGCCAGCCGGCGATGGCCAGGATGCTGCTCCGGCCCGCCAGGAAGCCGCCGATCAGCGGGCCGAGCACGCTCGACGAGCCGAACGTCGCGAGCATGTAGCCCTGGTACCGGGCGCGCTCGCGGGGCGGCACGATGTCACCGATGATCGCCAGCGCCAGGGACATCAGACCGCCGGCGCCGATCCCCTGGAAGGCGCGGAAGGCGGACAGCTCCGTCATCGAGGTGGCGAACGAGCAGGCCGCCGAGCCGGCGATGAAGATCGTGATGGCCGCCAGGAAGTAGGGCTTGCGGCCGTGGAGGTCGGAGAGCTTTCCGTACAGCGGCGTGCTGATGGTGGAGGTGATCAGGTACGCGGTGGTGACCCACGCCTGCGCGCTGAGCCCGTGCAGATCGTCGGCGATCGTGCGGATCGAGGTGCTGACGATGGTCTGGTCGAGCGCCGCGAGGAACATCCCCAGCATGAGGCCGCTGAGGATCGTCATGATCTGACGATGCGTCAGCTTTCCGGCCGGTGCCGGTGCGGATATCACTCCGGTTTCCCCACGAGCCGGGGATGCGGACGTGGTCATGCGTAGAGGTCTCCTTGCCTTGCCCCGGCCGGCCGGTCCCTGCCCGGCTCCGGGGCATGTGTCCGTGCGGCGCGGCGGCTCTTCCCGGCCGCCGGCGCCGAGCGTCACTCACATTACGTTGCTTGCGGCGACCAACTGAGTGTAGGGCCGGTCCGAGCGGCTGAAGACCATCCCACCGGCGGACGTGCGTCACAGTCCGCGGCGCGACCAGACCCCCCGGCCGCACAGGTGAGGCGCATCTGTCGGCGGCGGGGAAACATGCCACAATCGATCAGGAAAAAAGTTCCGTTTGTCCAGGTTCGCGGGGGGTGGATGGAGCGTCGAGAGTATGCCGCGGGACACGCCTGACGATGCCGACCGGATGGCAGAGGCGGTTCTCGCGGCTCTGTTCTCCGAGTCACCCGTAGGGCTGCACGTCCTGGACACCGAGCTCCGTCTCGTGCGCTACAACTCCGCCGCACGCAACATCGGCGCCTTCCCCATGGAGGGGTTCCTCGGCCGCACCCCGAGCGAGACGCTTCGCGCCTTCGGCTACGAGGGTGCCGACGAGGTCGAGGCCATGGTGCGCGAGGTCCTGCGCACCGGCAGGCCCCGGCGCGACGTCCTGATGAGGCTGCGCTCCCCCCGTCCGCCGCACACTCAGACGGCGGTCCTGGTGTCCTGGTTCCGGCTGCAGAAGGGGCACGGGCCCCCCTTGGGCGTGGCGGCGGCCGTCCTGGACGTCACCGGCCAGTACCGGGCCCAGGCGCGGCTGGCCCTGCTGGAGCGGGCGAGCACCCGCATCGGCACGACGATGGATCTGTTCCGCACCGCCCAGGAGCTGGCCGACGCGACCGTCCCCGAGTTCGCCGACACCGTCACGGTCGACCTGCTCGACCCGGTGCTCAGGTGCGAGGCACCCCAGGCCGGACCGCTCGTGGGCGGCATCCCGCTGCGGCGGGCGGGCTGGTGCTCGCTGCACGAGCTGGAGCAGGCCGGGGTGCCCATGGCGGGGCAGGTCAGCGGCTTCCCCGCCGGGTCCCCGTACCGGCAGAGCCTGGCCGATCTGCAGCCCCGGCTGATCGGCCGGCTCGACCCGGAGGCGGCGTGGCTGACCGACGAGCCGTTCCGCCACCGCCTGCTGGAGGTCATCCGGGTGCACTCGATGATCGTGGTGCCGCTGTGCGCCCGGGGCCGCGTCCTCGGTCTCGTCTGCTTCTACCGCTGGCGCACCCCGGACGTGTACGAGGACGACGACCTGACCCTCGCCCGGCAGCTGACCGACAGAACCGCGCTGTGCCTGGACAACGCCCGCCAGTACAACCGCGGCCGCCTGGCGGCCCGCCTGCTGCAGCCCACGCCGAGACCGCCGGAAGTACCCGTCCACAGCGCGGTCGAGACCGCCCACAGCTATGTCTCCTCCCGGTCCGGCGCGAACTGGTTCGACGTCATCCCGCTGCCCGGCAGCCGCGTGGCCCTCGCTGCGGGGCAGATCGACGGAGAGGGCATCCGCGCCGCCACCACCATGGGGGAGCTCAGGGCCGCCATCGGCGCCCTGGCCGCGCTCGACCTGTCGCCGGACGAACTCCTCGAGCGCCTGCACGAGCTGGTCGCCCGGCTCAGCGGCCAGGAGCTGCTCCTGCCGCAGGGCGGCTCCGCCAACCTGGCCGTGGGCGCGAGCTGCCTGTACGCCGTGTACGACCCGGTGACCCGGGAGTGCGTCATGTCACGCGCCGGCGTGCTGCGGCCCGTCCTGGTCACGCCGGACGGGAGCGCGGAGCTCGCCGACGTGCCGGCCGGCCCTGCGCTCGGACAGGGAATGCCCGCCTACCAGTCAGTGGCGCGCGAGCTGCCCGAGGGCAGCGTGGTGATGCTGGACAGCTACCCCGTGCTGGCGGACGGGTCGTCCCGCCCCGTCGAGGGCCTGCTCGACCGGATGACCGCCGTCTTCGCCGACCGCTCCCGGCCGCTGCAGAACGCGTGCGACGCCGTCACCCGCATTCTCGGGACCGGGCACCGCGAGCAGCCCGAGGAACGCACGATCGTCCTGCTGGCCAGGACCCGCGCCTTCGGCCCCGACCGGCTCGCCGAGTGGGTGCTGCGGCCCGAACCTGAATCCGTGTCCCAGGCCCGCACGCTCGCCGTCGACCAGCTCACCGCCTGGGGGCTCGACGAACTGGCCTTCACCACCGAACTGGTGGTGAGCGAACTGGTGACCAACGCCGTCCGCTACTCCGACGGCCCGATCGAGCTGCGGCTGATCCGCGACCGCGCCCTGACGTGTGAGGTGTCCGACACCAACAGCACGGTGCCGCATCTGCGGCGCGCCCAGGCGGAGGACGAGGGCGGCCGGGGCCTCTACATCACCGCGCAGCTGACCCAGCGCTGGGGCACCCGCCCCGTCCGCCGCGGAAAGATCATCTGGGCCGAGCAGGCCCTGCCGGATCACGTCTCCGCCGCCGGCACGCCCGCCCCCCACTGACCGGGTCCACCCCCCTCGACGACCCGGCCACCGGGAGCTCGGAAGTGGCTCGGAAAGGACCTGAAAGCGCCTCTGGATGTGATGCCACCCATAGGAGCCAGATCACGTCCTAAAGAGAGTCGTAGAACATGCCCTCCCTGACCAGGGCAGATATTTACAGATGCGCTTATTTCGGACATTAGTCCGTAGTGGGGTAGTACGTCACATCATTGCGCCGCGGTCCGGCCGCCGCTAATGATTGCTCTCGTTGCCGGGCACCGCGCCTCGCAGCACGGGGCCTCCCGGCCCACGCCACCGCGATCGACCGCGGTCGGCACGACCATGACCCCCAGTGGAGAGTTACTTCCGTATGACCATGACCACCCGCACCCGCTTCGCCCGCCTGCGTACCCTCGGCCTCACCGGCATCGCCACCACCGGCGCCGCAGCCGCAGCGATCACCCTGATGCCGACGAACGCTCAGGCCGCCGAGGCGACCCCGGTGCACACCTCCTCCGTGGTCACGGCCTCCTCGAACCACCACAGCAGCTCTTCCCAGGGCAAGGCCGGCTCCGCCAACAACCTCGACGGCTGGATCAAGCAGTCCCTGGCCATCATGAAGTCCAAGGGCATCCCGGGCAGTTACGAGGGCCTGAAGCGCAACATCATGCGTGAGTCCGGCGGCAACCCCGGCGCCCAGAACAACTGGGACATCAACGCCCAGAAGGGCACCCCGTCCAAGGGCCTGCTCCAGGTGATCGACCCCACCTTCAACGCGTACCACGTCTCCGGTACCCCCAACAACATCACCGACCCGGTGGCCAACATCACCGCGGCCGCCAACTACGCCGCCCACCGCTACGGCTCCATCGACAACGTCAACTCCGCGTACTGAGCCGACGCACCCGGGCACTCGAAGGCCGGTGCCGGCAGCGAACGACCGCTGCCGGCACCGGCCTTCCGCCGTTCCGGCAACGGCCCCACCGCCAGGGGCCGTTGATCAGGCGTCGTCCAGGGCGCCGAGGCCGGTCAGTGCGCCCACCGGGTCCAGGTCCGGGGTGCCCCGGGGCCACCAGTCCTCCCGGCCCGGCTCCGACTCGTAGGCGTACCACAGGCCGTCACGGCCGAGCCGGAGCTGGACGTGGCCGCGTGGATGGGTGAGCCGGTTGCGCCAGGGGCGGAACGCGGGCAGGTCGGCGGCGAGCAGCTGCGGGCGTGCCCGGTCGAAGCGGCCGGCCGGCGGGTCCCACGGCTCCTCCAGTACGGCCAGCCCCTCCAGGCCGCCCTGGCGCCAGGCGGCGACGGCGCGCGCGAGGTCGGCCGGGGTACGGCCGGCGGCCTGGGCGAGCGTGGCGTACAGCGTGCGGGTCGTGGCGGTCAGGCCGGAGCCGGGACGGGCCGCGGCGAGGCGCACCGCGTCCTGCCACAGGGTCAGTTCACCGACCGGGTCGCGACCGGTGCCGAGCAGCGCGTGCGCGCGGGCGGCGGCATCGGTCGCCAGCTGGTCCAGCGCGAAGGGGTCCGGGCCGCCGGGCGCCGCCGGATACGCCGGGGGCTGTTCGGGGTGCGGCGGGACCGGCAACGGCGGGGGCAGGGGCGGCAGTTCGCGCGGGGCGAGGGCCTCGGCGGCCCGTATGCCGGGCAGGGACTGCGGCTGCCGCTCCTGGGCGGCGCGGGCCGCCCGGGCGGCGCTGCGCCGGGAGAGCGCGTCGAGCAGCTCCCGCTCGCCCCGGCCCCGCAGCAGGAGCAGCACGAACGGGTCGGCGTCGAGCAGCCGTGCCGTCTGGTAGCACAGCGCGGCCGCATGCTTGCAGGGGTGACCGGAGTCGGGGCAGCTGCAGCGCGGCGCGAGGTCACCGGGGCCGGGCAGCAGCGGGACACCGCAGTCGGCCAGGGACTGCGGCAGCTCCTTGTCGAGCAACGCCGCGATGTGGCCCGGCCGGTCGGCGGCCGCATCCAGGAACCGCGCCCAGTCCTCGTCCTGAAGGGTGCGGAGCCGCACCTGCACCCGGTACGGGCGCGGACGGCTGCCGCGCACGTACGCCAGGACCAGACCCGGGGTCACGGTGATCGCGTCCACATGCCCCTGGTCGGCGTAACCACGGCCACGCGCCAGCCGCTTGGGGTCCAGCGCGCCCCGCTCCAGCGCGTCCACCCACGCGTTGCCCCACCAGGTCGCGGCGAACGACGCGTCCTCGCCCCCGGCGCGCGGCGTGAACGCCGGGAAGGTACGCCGCAGTTCACTGTCGCGGTGGGGCGCGGCCATGGTGGACGGCACGTGCGGCGCCGCGGCAGGGGGTGGCGACCCGGGGCTGGGCCGCGTGGGGTCGGTGCCGTACGACCCGGCCTCGGCCTCGTCCCCGGCGGCACGAGTCTGCCCCGCCACCGAGGCGCGGCGGGCCCAGGGGGTGGAATCCGCGCTGGGCCGCGTGGGGTCGGTGCCGTACGACCCGGCCTCGGCCTCGTCCCCGGCGGCACGAGTCTGCCCCGCCACCGAGGCGCGGCGGGCCGAGGGGGTGGAATCCGCGCTGTCCGTCCGCTGGTTCGCCCGGCCCACGGGCCGGGGTCCGGACTCCGCCGCGGGGATCGGAGGGGCGGTCTCCCCAGGGTCCGCGCCGGGACCGGGCCGGCCGGCGCGCCCGCGCCCGGGAACCCGCGCGGGGCGCGCGGGGCGCACCTCACCCGGACCGCCGGAGGTACCGGTGGCGTCCGTCTCCGCCGGGGTGTCGCTCTCCACGGGCATGCGGAAGGCGTCCCGGAGGAACTGCCGCATCTCCTGTACGGCCTTGACCCGGGCGGCTCGTGCCTCCTCGCCGGGTCGCGCCGAGGCCGAGGGGGGCGCGGATCCGGTGCGGGGCGCGGAGAAGGCAGGACCTGCCGGGGTGCGGGACCCGCGTCCGGACTCCCGCTCCCCCGCCT